>JAJUGZ010000160.1 GCA_029265715.1 Bacteroidota bacterium | reverse complement strand
ATTTAAAATATCTCATGGTTTGCCATCCGGAGAAACAGACTTTTTTAAAGCTTTTGCCGGAAATTAACCAGTTGATAGCCGTCGACTATCGGGCGATCCACCATGATGTGTGCCGTGGGCAGAAGTGTGAAAAGCCTGGATCTGTAAAGTATAAAACACATTTGTTTAACGAAATGATTTGTCTGCATTATTGATTTGTTCCCTGAATCTTAAGGTATTCCCCATTTTAGTGTATTTCGTTGAGGAGGGAGAGTGGTCTTAAAAAATTTCTATATTTGTATCCTTTTTTTAACGAGGTAGTAAAAATACAACGTGATGAGCGATAAATTTCAGGTATACAAGCAATTAGATCTTTCTCAAATCAACAAGGATGTGTTGAAAAAATGGGAAGATGACGATACATTTCACAAAAGTATATCGACCCGCGAAGGTCATCCAACCTTTGTTTTTTATGAAGGACCGCCGTCGGCCAACGGGATGCCCGGCATTCATCACGTGATGGCGCGTGCAATCAAAGACACATTCTGCCGCTATAAAACCATGAAAGGGTTCCGCGTTCACCGGAAAGCCGGATGGGATACACACGGACTGCCCGTTGAACTGGGCGTGGAAAAATCGCTCGGGATCACCAAAGAAGACATCGGTAAAACCATCAGTGTAGAAGATTACAACAAAGCCTGCCGCACCGAGGTAATGAAATATACCCGCGAATGGGAAGAACTTACCCGCCGGATGGGTTACTGGGTGAATATGGACGATCCGTATATTACCTACGACAACCGTTACATCGAAACAATCTGGTGGTTGCTGAAACAGTTGTATAACAAAGACCTGTTGTATAAAGGTTATACCATTCAGCCATTTTCGCCGGCGGCCGGGACTGGTCTCAGTTCACACGAGCTAAACCAGCCGGGTTGTTACCGCGATGTAAAAGACACAACAGCAGTTGCCCAGTTTAAGGTTATCCGCAACGAAAAATCGGAATTCCTGTATGCCGGGGTCGAAACAGATTTGTATTTCCTAGCTTGGACGACAACCCCCTGGACATTGCCATCGAACACGGCTCTTTGCGTGGGCCCGAAAATTACCTACGTGAAAGTGCGTTCGTTTAATCCATATTCAGGGGCGCCAATTACGGTGATCCTGGCCAAGAATTTGCTTTCGGCACACTTTGATCCGAAAAATGCGGAGTTGGCCTTCGAAGAATACAAGCCTGGCGACAAGAAAATACCCTACCAGGTAATGGCCGAATATTCGGGCGCCGACCTGGAAGGTGTAAACTACGAGCAACTCATCAACTGGGTACGGCCCAAAGGCGATGCGTTCCGGGTAATTACCGGCGATTTTGTTACCACCGAAGATGGTACTGGGATTGTGCACATTGCGCCCACATTTGGTGCTGACGACGACCGTGTGGCCAAACAAAGTGGCATTGCCCCGCTGATTGTGGAAGATGAAGAAGGCAAACGTCAGCCCATGGTTGACCGGAAAGGACGCTTTTACCCGATTGAGAACCTGAATCCGGAGTTTGTTTCAGAATATGTAAACACTGAAACCTATGCCGAATTTGCAGGTCGCTATGTGAAAAATGCGTACGACGAAACCCTGACCGATAACGATCCCACGCTGGATGTGGATATCTGTGTGATGCTGAAAAAGGAAAACAAGGCATTCAAAATCGAAAAACATGTGCACACTTATCCCCATTGCTGGCGCACCGACAAACCGGTTTTATACTATCCGCTCGATTCCTGGTTCATCCGGACAACAGCAGTTAAAGACAAACTGATTGCCTTGAACAATACAATCAATTGGAAACCGCAATCGACCGGGACTGGCCGTTTCGGGAACTGGCTTGAAAACTTAGTCGACTGGAACCTGAGCCGCTCGCGTTTCTGGGGCACTCCACTGCCGATCTGGCGTACCGAAGATGGCTCGGAAACCAAATGCATCGGGTCGGTTGAAGAACTGATGAACGAAATGGACCGTGCGGTTGAAGCCGGAGTAATGGCTAAAAATATTTACGAAGGATTTGAAGTTGGGAATAACGCGAAAGAAAACTATGATAAGATCGATCTGCACCGCCCGTATGTTGATGATATCGTGCTGGTTTCATCAACAGGTAAAAAAATGTTCCGCGAACCCGACCTGATCGACGTTTGGTTCGATTCGGGAGCGATGCCCTTTGCTCAGCGTCATTATCCGTTCGAGTACAAAGAAAAATTCAGCGAAGTTTTCCCGGCCGACTTTATTGCCGAGGGCGTTGACCAAACCCGCGGCTGGTTCTTCACGTTGCACGCCATTGCAACAATGATCAACGAATCGGTGGCCTTTAAAAACATTATCTCGAACGGTTTGGTGCTCGACAAAAACGGGAATAAAATGTCGAAACGCTTAGGAAATGCGGTCGATCCGTTCCAGACCATTGAAGAGCAGGGCTCAGATCCGTTGCGTTGGTACATGCTGACCAACTCGCAGCCGTGGGACAACCTGAAATTCGATATTTCCGGAGTGGATGAAGTAAAACGAAAATTCTTCGGAACACTTTATAATACGTACAATTTCTTCGCCATGTATGCGAATATCGATGGCTTTACATACAGCGAAGCAGATGTGCCGGTTGCCGAACGGCCGGAGTTGGACCGCTGGATTATTTCGTTGCTGAACTCGCTTATCAAAGAAGTTGCTGAAAGTTACGAAAGCTACGAACCAACTAAAGCCGGACGTGCAATTTCTGAGTTTGTTACCGAAAATCTGAGCAACTGGTTTGTTCGCTTGAGCCGCAAGCGTTACTGGGGTGGCGAAATCAATACCGATAAACTCTCAGCTTACCAGACCTTGTACACCTGTTTGGTAACTGTAGCCAAGCTGGCTGCACCGATTGCACCATTCTACATGGATTTGTTGTTCACCGATCTGAACAAGGTTACCGGCAAGGAACCAGATCAAAGTGTCCATTTGTCTGATTTCCCGGTTGCCGACGAGAGCCTGATCGATCCGGACCTGGAAGAAAAAATGGCGTTAGCCCAGGAAGCTTCGTCGATGATCTTGGCATTGCGCCGGAAAGAAAAGCTGAAAGTGCGCCAGCCACTGGCTAAAATTATGGTACCGGCGCTGACCGACCATTTCCGGGCACAGTTCGATGCGGTGAAAAACATCATTCTTTCTGAAGTAAACGTAAAAGAGGTTGAATACCTGACTGATGCTGCCGGAATTATTAAAAAGCGAATTAAACCCAATTTTAAAACACTCGGGCCGAAATACGGAAAAATCATGAAGCAGATTTCGGCGGCAGTAGCCGGGTTTGGACAGGCAGATATTTCAAAAATAGAGAAAGAGGGTAGTTATAGCCTTGTAATCGATGGACAAGAGGTACTGATTGCACGGGAAGATGTTGAGATCCAGACTGAAGATATTCCAGGATGGTTAGTAGCCAGCGAAGGCGATTTGACCATTGCACTCGACATTCATGTTACCGAAGAGTTAAAACAAGAGGGTATTGCCCGGGAATTTATTAACAAGATTCAAAACATTCGGAAGGAGAGCGATTTTGAGGTAACCGACCGCATCCGGTTGAAAATCCAGAAACATGATTTCTTCAATCTGGCTGTCGAGAATTTTAAAGATTATATTAGCAATCAAACACTTGCAGAAGAGCTCGTGCTGGTTGAAAAACTGGAAGACGGAGCCCTTAATAAAGTGGAGATCGAGGCTGATGTAGAAGCCTTTATTCAGGTTGAAAAATGTTGCTGACAGAGATTCATTTTCTGTAGAAGTAAGCAGCCTGTCTGATTTCAAAATTATTTTATACATTTAAGGTCTGAGACGGGAAGTTGACAAAATGTTTCCAGATCCGACAATTAAAAAAACGGTGGTTATGGCTGAAAAAACTAGGTATTCGGACGAAGAGTTGCAGGAATTCAAGGAAATCATCCTGGCCAAACTCGAAAAAGCTCAAAAGGATTACGAGATGTACAAAAACTCGATCACTCAGAGCGATGGCAATGATACGCAGGATACTTCTCCGACATTTAAAGTGTTGGAAGAGGGAGCAGCTACGCTTTCGAAAGAAGAAGCCGGAAAGCTGGCTCAGCGTCAGCAAAAATTTATTCAGTATTTGCAGGCAGCTTTGGTGCGCATTGAAAACAAAACATACGGAATTTGCCGCGAAACCGGAAAACTGATTTCAAAAGAACGTCTTCGCGCCGTGCCGCATGCAACCCTGAGTATGGAAGCCAAAAAAGATCAGAAATAGACACAGAATATAACCATGTATAGGATGATTGGAAGAAAATGGTTTCTTCCAATCATTTTTTTATACTTTTATAGATTATGTCAAGATTATCAAAATCAATATTGATTGTTGTATTGGTGCTGTTGGTTGACCAGATCCTGAAAATCTGGATAAAAACCCATATGGCGCTTGGTGATGAATTTCGTGTTGCCGGGAACTGGTTCATCATTCATTTTGTCGAAAACAACGGGATGGCTTTTGGATTTGAATTTGCCGGAAAGTATGGAAAGATTTTCCTGAGCGTTTTCCGAATCCTGGCCGTTTTGGGTATCGGATGGTATTTGCTGAAGCTTATTAAACGTGAAAAGATATCGATGGGGTTTATTACCTGTGTTTCCCTGATTTTCGCCGGAGCCATTGGTAATATTATCGATAGTGCGTTTTATGGCCTCATTTTTAGCGACAGCTACGGGCAGGTTGCAACCCTTTTCCCTGCGGGAGGCGGGTATGAAACTTTTTTGCACGGGAGGGTCGTCGACATGTTTTATTTCCCGTTGGTCGAAGGGCATTATCCCAGTTGGTTCCCGTTTGTCGGGGGAAATGAATTTTTGTTTTTCAGACCTGTGTTTAATGTGGCAGACTCGGCTATCACAGTTGGCATCTTTTCCATCATGCTGTTTTACCGCAAACAGTTCAGTAAGCTTGAGGAAGGAGATAAGACCGACACTCATCACGAGGCACTTATTTCAGACTCACAACAGTAGGATTAATTTGTGAAAAACGTTTGTGAATCTACGCCGAATTCTGTAAACTTGCAGTCCGAAAAAACAGGCATAGGCTTTTCAACCCAGAAAATACGAAATATCTGAAATATTTCAGGGCCCATAGCTCAGTTGGTTAGAGCACCTGACTCATAATCAGGGAGTCACTGGTTCAAGCCCAGTTGGGCCCACCTTATAATCAAAGAGTTACGATGAAAATTCGTAGCTCTTTTTTATTTTAGATTGCCAACAAAAGCACGAACATGTTGCGTTTCACTTGCTACTCACAGTATTTGAGTTCATTTTTCCCAAAAGTATCTTGAATAGAAGAATTGGAAAGCGACAAAAAAGCTAAACGTCGCGAAGAGGTTACGCCATAAGCCTGAAGTCAGCAGGAAAATCCAAGGATGAAATCTCGGAAATGTTAGGTTATTCCAATAGTGTCGTTACGGAACACTATCTTGCCAGTCTCGATTAGGAAAAGACCTTTGACATTAATGATTGTTTGCGTTAGTATACGAACTGATCATTATACCCGATCAGGTATATCTAAATGAGATTTATAATATTTATACCCGAAGGGGTATAAATATTGAAAATATTTTCTATATTTATACCCGAAAAGGTATAAAGTATCACTACTGAACGAGTAAAAAATTAAAAGATAGGGGTTACTCCCCGAAGGTTTGGCCCCATGTTGTAGATTTGTTTTGCACACAAAAATCACAACATGGGTAAAAATACGGAAATAAAATTTGTCGGACAGCCGATTT
>JAJUGZ010000016.1 GCA_029265715.1 Bacteroidota bacterium | reverse complement strand
CGAAAATTGTACGAACCAACATTGAAAATTTATACAGATGAAATAGCCATGATTTGCAAACACCAACAGATAATGAAAATAATAACCGGATCATGGCTATTCCATCTGACAACTTAAAAACAAATTATTTACAGATGAAAAATGTTTGTTTATGAAGAAGACGAATGCAGCGAGACTGCTTGATGCGAAAAAAATTGGCTATGAGCTGGTTGAGTATGAGGTTGACGAGAATGATCTGAGCGCAACAACATTGGCATTGAAGCTGAACCAGGATATCGAACAGATTTTTAAGACCTTGGTGCTTAGAGGCGATAAAACCGGTGTTTTTGTGGCCGTTATTCCCGGAAACCAGGAGGTCGATCTGAAAAAAGCCGCCAAAATTTCCGGAAATAAAAGTGCAGCGATGGTTCACATGAAAGAACTGTTGGGGCTGACCGGTTACATCCGGGGAGGTTGTTCTCCGCTGGGGATGAAAAAGAACTATCCGGTTTATATTCACGAAACCTGTCAGCTGTTTGACCAGATTTACGTGAGCGCCGGGCAGCGGGGGTTGCAGCTAAAGTTAAATCCTGAAGATTTGATTACTATTACCGGAGCTGTTGTTTGTGACCTGACCGAATAGGACCGAGAAGCAGACGGATTGAAGGATCGGTAGAGGGAGATCGGGAAAACGTTGTTCCGGGTTTCGCATTACGGGAAAACTCCGTGAACCGTTGAGGTACGTTAACTCCATGGTGAAAATAAACCGTTACGGGTAGAAAGCTGTGAACTTGATGTGTTAATCCTTCTGTTCTCGTAGACAAATTAAAACTGCAAGCTGTGCCAAACTGCAACTAAATTTCTGGGTCTTTCCAGTCGCCGTTTTCGCGGATAATTGTTTCAAGTTCTTCGACAGCTTGTTCAAACGGGATGTGGCGTTTTACCAATTGTTGCCCTTTGTAAAGGTTGATGTTTCCCGGGCCGGCCCCGACAAAACCGTAGTCAACATCGCCCATTTCTCCAGGTCCGTTCACAACACAGCCCATGATACCAATTTTTAGGTGGTTCAGGTGTTTGAAGTGTTCCTTTATTTTCAATGTGGTTTCGTGCAAATCGAATAAAGTTCGACCACAACCCGGACATGAAACGAATTCTGTTTTTGTCAGGCGCATACGGGTAGCCTGCAAGATTGAAAAACTGAGGTCTTTCAGGTCAGTGAACGTTATACTGTCCAGGTCATTTGAAATGCAAAGTCCGTCGCCATACCCGTCGATAAGCAAACCTCCCAGGTCGGCTGCAGCTTTTATTTGCAGGTTATCCAGGTAGCGTTCGTTGTATTTCCGGAAAATGATAACCGGCACTTTCCAAATGTGCGATTCCAGGGTCATGAAAAAGGCGCGCAATTCGGCCAGGGGGTTCCGGTTGAAACTTTCCAGGATCAGGACTGTTTTTCGCGTTTGTTTCAGTTTGGTAATAATCTCCGGATTTTCGTTCATAAAATGGTCGAACTCTTGTTTGTTGGTCCGGATAAATTTGGTTTGCCCCCAGTGAGAACCGCCAAACAGGTATTCTTCCAGCGTTAAAACCGGATAATCATTTCCTTCAATGTCTAAAACTTCGGTTTGATTAAAGAAATACTCCGGAATTTGTTTTCCGCGTAATGGCAATATTTCGGCCAGCGAACGTCCGCGCAAGTCGGCCATAACAACTGGCAGGTTTTTTCCTCCCATTCGGAGTACCGGGCGAACCGAACGACGTTCGTATTCGTACGGGTTGGTCTGTGCAAAAAGCGGGGCTTTAATGGGTTGATGTCCCTTGTAGGTTTCGATGTGGCGGATTAACTTTTGGGCTACCGGTATTTCATTGACCGGGTCCTCGGTGAGCGAAACGCGGATGGTGTCGCCAATGCCATCGGCCAACAAAGCCCCAATGCCAACGGCCGATTTAATGCGCCCGTCTTCACCTTCACCGGCCTCTGTAACTCCCAGGTGCAGCGGGTACTCCATTTCTTCAAGCCTCATCCGGTAATTTAGCAGGCGCACGGTGTAAACCATGGTGCGGGTGTTGCTTGATTTTATAGAGATTACAACATTGTTGAAATCCTGTTTTTTGCAGATTCGCAGGAATTCCATGACCGACTCAACAATGCCGGCCGGGGTGTCGCCATAACGGCTCATAATGCGATCGGACAACGAACCTTGATTGGCTCCGATACGCAAGGCCGTGTTTGTATTTTTCAGGACCTGCAGGAACGGGACAAATTGTTCTTCAATTCTTTTGAGCTCGGTTTTGTATTCCTCGTCAGAATAAATATGATGCTCGAATATGGCCCGCTTGTCGTAAAAGTTCCCGGGATTGATACGGACTTTCGAAACATATCGGGCGGCAATCTCTGCAAGGTGTGGATTAAAATGAATATCGGCAACCAAAGGGTTCTCATAGCCCCTGGATACCAATTCTTTTTTTATATTCCGAAGGTTTTCAGCATCACTGACCCCTTTCACCGTTACGCGGACAAAATCGGCTCCTGCTTTGATCAGGCGGATAATTTGATCGACGGTAGCATCGGTATCTTTGGTATCGGTATCGGTCATCGACTGGATCCGGATCGGATAGTCGCTTCCAAGCATAACTGTACCAATTTTAACGTCAGTCGTTTTTTGACGTTGATACCGGGTTAAATCCTTCACATAGTTAAAGTTTCCTTCGCTCATTGCTACCGAATAATTTGAGGACGACAAAGTTAATTTAAAGTTAACAAATATAAAACGGTCTTGCCTTATTTAGAATCCCCGACTGATAAAAGTCGAACTGACGCTTTCCGGAGAAGAAAGGCTCTTGATTGTCATCAGATTGCGTGTTTTCGGACCCTTTTTAATTAACGACTCCGCAAACCGCCACCAAGATAGTTGAATCTATTTAAACATCTGTATGGCTTCATCATTTTTTGACGGCTGAAATGATTTTTGCGGAAACGGTTTTCATGTCAGATTTTTTACATTTGCTTGTCAAAAAAAAAGTATCCCATGGCCATTCAGGTTTCAGATATCAGCAAGAATTATGGTTCGCAGAAAGCTCTTGATCGGGTCAGTTTCGAAATTGGGACCGGGGAACTAGTTGGCTTTCTGGGCCCCAACGGAGCAGGGAAATCAACGATGATGAAGATTATAACAGGCTTCTTGCAAGCCGATGCGGGAGAGGTCCGTATTAATGGTGAGGCTGCGGGGCCAGAATTTCTCGGGATCAGGAACCAAATAGGATATCTTCCGGAGAATAACCCGTTATATACCGACCTTTTTGTGCGCGAATATCTGGAAATGACTGCCGGGTTTTACAAGCTCCGGAATGTCCGGACAAGAGTGTCGGAAGTCATTGAAATGGTTGGATTGACCAATGAGCGTCATAAAAAGATCGGGGCGCTTTCCAAAGGATACCGTCAACGCGTTGGGCTGGCACAGGCGCTCATTCATGATCCTTCGGTGTTGATTTTGGATGAACCGACAACCGGGCTCGATCCCAATCAGCTGGAAGAAATTCGTTCCCTTATCCGGAACATCAGTAAGAACAAAACGGTGATGCTGTCAACTCACATTATGCAGGAGGTCGAAGCTGTTTGCAGCCGGGCCCTGATCATCAACAAAGGGCGGTTGGTGGCCGACGGAACTGTCGGGTCGCTGAAGTCGGGAATGCTGACCGAAGGACAAATTGTTTTTGCTGAATTCGACCGGATGCCAAACCTGTCGGGATTACGCCGGATTTCAGGAATTAGGAGCATTGATGAAGTTGGCCCCCGCATGATTGTTATTCGGGCGGCTGATTGCAATGATATCCGGCCATCTGTTTTCCTGTTTGCTGTTGAGCACAATCTGGTCCTTTTAACTTTGAGAGAACAGCAGCAAAGCCTTGAAAATGTATTTCAGGAGTTGACCCGCAGACCATAAATAAAAAACAGGAATAAAAAGACTATTTTATCCGCAGAAATCTGTTATATTTGCGCCCGTTATTGTGGACAAATTTGAGATTGATTGCAACCACGGAAAAAAATGCTAAAGCGATCGAGGATAATTTCTTTCTTGCTTTCCTATCAGATTCATTCCACAGTTTTTGTTGAACAATGCGCCAGCCTTTGATATCGTATTGATGGTTGATGATTTGGCGTAAAAAGAAAGAAAACGATGAGTTATTTATTTACAAGTGAAGCAGTATCGGAAGGACATCCGGACAAAGTCGCCGACCAGATTTCGGATGCCCTGCTGGACGAGTTTTTGGCGTTTGACGCCAACTCGAAAGTTGCCATTGAAACATTGGTAACCACAGGCCAGGTCGTGCTGGCTGGTGAAGTGAAATCGAAAACATATGTTGATGTTCAGGAAACGGCCCGAAGAGTGATTAACCGGATTGGTTATACCAAGGCGGCCTACCGTTTCGATGGTGACTCGTGTGGTGTGTTTTCGGCTATCCACGAGCAAAGCCCCGATATTAACCGGGGTGTTGACAAGGCCGATAAAATGGACCAGGGTGCGGGCGACCAGGGGATGATGTTTGGGTACGCATGCCTCGAAACCGACAATTATATGCCTCTTCCGCTCGAATTGTCGCAGGTTATTCTGATCGAGCTGGCGAGAATCCGTCGCGAGGGTCAGGTCATGACTTATTTGCGTCCTGACTCAAAATCGCAGGTAACCATTGAATATCACAACGACCATTCTCCGAAACGAATCCATACAATCGTGGTTTCGACCCAACATGATGAGTTCGACGAAGACAAACCGATGTTGGATAAGATTCGCGAAGATGTGATCAACATTCTGATCCCACGGGTAAAAGCCAGGCTTCCCGAACGTGTTCAGGCTCTGTTTAACGAACATATCATTTACCACGTGAACCCGACCGGTAAATTTGTAATCGGTGGTCCGCATGGAGATACCGGTTTGACCGGCCGTAAGATCATTGTTGATACCTATGGAGGCCGTGGGGCCCATGGTGGCGGCGCTTTCTCCGGGAAAGACCCCTCAAAGGTTGACCGTTCGGCTGCGTATGCCGCTCGTCATATTGCCAAAAATATGGTTGCAGCCGGAGTTGCCGACGAAATGCTGGTCCAGCTTTCATATGCCATCGGCGTTGCACAGCCTGTTGGAATTTATGTTGAGACCAAAGGAACCTCGAATGTGGCATTGAGCGACGCTCAGATTGCCGAAAAAATCAAAGAACTGTTTGACCTTCGTCCGGCTGCGATCGAGCAACGGCTGAAACTTCGGAACCCGATTTATCAGGAAACAGCTGCTTACGGGCACATGGGGCGCACCCCGAAAACGGTAAAAAAGGTGTTTGAATCTCCGTACTGGGGCAAGGTTGAAACCGAAGTGGAACTGTTTACCTGGGAGAAGCTCGACTATGTCGATGTAATTAAACAAGTGTTTGAACTGGAATAAGATAAAAACAGTTTTTCGTATCGATCAAGGGCCATCTGTTTTCAGGAGGCCCTTGGTTATTTTGTGGTGGATGGTTTCTGAGGTGCGACGGATAACTGGCATCCGGCAAAAAAACTTAAATTTCCCTACCTTTGTGGCGAATAATCAGGAAACACCATGATAAAAGCATTGGCTCCGGAAAACTGGAAAGACTATGAATTGATTGACTGCGGCGAATTTGAAAAGCTCGAGCGTTTTGGATCGTATTTTCTGATTCGTCCCGAACCGCAGGCCGTGTGGAAGAAAGTTTATCCGGATCAGGAATGGAACAAACTGGCTCATGCCCGTTTCCGGCGCGAAAAACAAAAAGCCTCCTGGCGTTCGGGCGACAGCGAAAACGGTGGCTGGCAAATGTACAAACCCATGCCGGAAACCTGGAACATAACCTATCCATTAGCGAGTGGCGTTATTACCATGAGATTGGCACTTACTTCGTTTGGGCACATTGGCGTTTTCCCGGAACAGGCCGAAAACTGGAACTACATTGTCCGCGCGATCCGGAGTTTGAATCAGCCTGCCCCCAAGGTGCTGAATTTATTTGCATATACCGGTGGCGCTTCGCTGGCTGCCCGTTCGGCCGGCGCCGATACCACGCACCTCGATGCCGTGAAACAGGTAGTTAGCTGGTCGCGCGAAAACATGGAACTGAGTGGCTTGAGTAACATTCGCTGGCTGGTTGAAGATGCTATGAAATATCTTCGCCGGGAAGTAAAACGGGGCAAAACTTATCAGGGAATTATTCTTGATCCGCCGGCCTACGGACGCGGCCCAACCGGCGAGAAATGGGTGCTTGAAGAGGGCATTACCGAACTGATGGAACTTTGCTCGCAAATCCTGGCCCCCAAAAATAGTTTCCTGATCCTGAATTTATACAGTCTTGGGTTCTCTTCGCTGATAGCCAATAACCTGGCCGAGAATTTCAAACCTTACATAGACAAAGAGTTTGGCGAGTTTTATTTGCCGGCCCGGTCTGGAGTTAGACTGCCGTTGGGAACTTTTCTCCGTCTGAAAAAATAGAATAATGAATTAGCCATGATTTACAAACACAGCAGATGATGAAAATAATAACCGGATCATGGCTATTCCATCTGACAACTTAAAAACAAATTATTTACCGATGAAATAGCCATAAGAGCCGAAGCTCATGCCAACCGAAAATGTACAACTGGCTATTCCATACCGGTGCTAATTTGATTGAAAAGCAAGAGCTGTTACGAAAATTGCAAGAAACAACTTTGAAAATTTATACAGATGAAATATACAGCCAAACGGGTGGCCAGCCTGCTCGATTCCATCATGGATGCCTATCAGGGTGTTTCGCGCCAAAAGGCCAAGAGCCTGCTGAAATATTATTCGATCACCCGGAACGGGGAAAAAGTCCATCATCCGGCAACCGAAATTGCCCCCGGCGATGTGCTCGAATTTGTTAAGAACGACCGGGACAAATCGTCAGTAAAAAATCCGACCCGTCAAAACCCGGTGGTTATTTATTTTGAAGATGCTCATGTTCTGGTGGCTGTTAAACCGGCCGGCGTACTGACCCATGCCGATAAGCAAGACCGGTCGCTGAATTACAAGGAGATGCTCGAAGTTTTTGTTTCGGAGCGCGACAAACGCAAAACACGCTTATGGGTGGTCCACCGGCTCGACCGCGAAGTGGAAGGGTTGTTGGTCTTTGCCAAAAGCGAAGCTGTTCAGCAGGATTTGAAAAATAATTGGGCGGATGTTGAGAAAAGATATCTGGCGCTGACCGAGCAGAAACCTCCCGAAAAAGAAGGTGAAATTACCAGTTGGCTGAAAGACGGGCCGAAACAGAAAGTTATTTCGTATCCGAACGAAGTTCCCGACAGTAAATTTGCCCGGACAAGTTATGTGTATCTTCGGCAGGAGAAGCGCTACCATTTACTGGAAGTTACCTTGCACACCGGGCGGAAAAACCAGATCCGGGTGCATTTGTCGCAAATTGGGTGCCCGATTGTCGGCGACTGGAAGTACGGAGCCGCCAAAGAACCGGTCCGTCAGATCAGACTGGCCTCGTGCCTTCTGGCTTTTACGCATCCAAGAACCGGGCAGAGGCTGGAATTTCATTATGAACCTGCACCCAGGTTCTTTACACCATCGGAAAAAGCCGACGAAAAATATAAGTAGGACCCCTTGGCTTTGTTTTTGAGTCGGTGTGCCCGGGCTTCAGGAGGATACCTCACAAAAAAAAAAATCATAACTTGCAGGTGCTGAAAACGAAAACCTATGGAACGTTATTTTTGGTCGAAGGGCATCTTGAAAAAGCGCCTGGAAATTACCCGGGGCATCGATCTGGTTGGCTACATTGAGTGGGAAAACTTCCTGAGTTCGCGGGCAACCGGCATGATCAACGGTCGCCGGTTTGTGCTGACTCGGGAATTTTTTCTGTCGAAACTCGAAATTTACGATGCCAATAACCAGGCTTTGCTGGCCATGGTCATGGTCAATTTATTTAATCCGAAGAGCGACGTGATTGTGAACGGGAAGCGGTTCGAGCTGGAGATAAAAAATTTCTGGCAATCGCGCTGGTCGTGGAAATTTAATGGTGCCGAACTGATTACTTATCAAAGCAACGAATTCCTTTCGAAGGATCGCGGAACTATTGATGTTTTTACAGCCTTTACCGACGAGATTGAGATACTGATCCTGATGGGGCTGTTTGTCCGCAATCAGTTTGTACTTTTCATGTTGTTAATTTTGCTGATTTTTGTGATGGTCGTTCTTTAGCCGGGAACACGTCGGTTTAATAAAATCTGAACTTTAAGGATTGGGCGGATTGACGAAAGGCTCAATTGCCGGTCCGGTGTATATCTTTGCCGCTAAAAAATGATAGAACTTCTCAGAACACGCCGAAGCGTTCGCAAATTTGCCGAACAAACCATCGAACCGGAAAAGATTGAACTCCTGAAAGAAGCGGTGTTGCGGGCCCCGACGTCGAAACATTCGCGGGCCTGGGATTTTATCTTCATCGATCAGCCTGAACAGATTGCTGTTGTTGCAGCCTGCAAACCGGAAGGGGCCGGCCCGATTTCGACGGCTCGCCTGGCCGTTGTTGTAACGGTCGACGAATTGAAGACCGGCGCCTGGATTGAAGATGGATCAATCGCGGCGGCTATCTTACAGATTGCTGCTCATTCGCTGGGATTGGGAAGTTGCTGGGTTCAGGTCCGGGGACGTGAATACAGTCCGGAGAAATCGAGCGAAGGTTATTTGCAGGAAGCGCTGGGTATACCGGCCACAAACCGTGTTTTGTGTGTTGTTGCAATCGGCTACCCGGCCCGCGAGTATCCGGGGAGATCGTTCGATGAGTTGGATTTCTCAAAAATTCACACCAATAAGTTTTAGCAGGAACCAACGACTTGTTGAAATCAGAAGGATCGAGTTAAATATTCTGTTTTAAAAAGAGTAAATAATAAACTAAATTTGGCGACGCAATCTGTTGCGTTATCAAATAGTTTTTCAATTCATTACTGAACGTAGGAGATAAAAAAATGAAACGAGATAAAATTGTTATTGGCATTTCACAAGGCGATATTAACGGGATTGGTTACGAGGTGATCATGAAAACGCTCGACGATCCGCGTATCCTCGAAATGTGTACACCCATTATTTATGGATCGCCCAAAGTAGCCGCCTACCATAAAAAGGCGCTCGATATGAATGCCTTTAACCTGAATACCATTTCGGTCGCAGCAGAAGCTGATCCGCGAAAAGTTAATATCATCAATTGCATCGACGATAATATCCGGGTCGAGCTGGGCAAATCGAGCGAGATGGCTGGAGAAGCTTCGTATATGGCGCTTGAAAAGGCTGTTGATGATTTGCGAAAAGGCGAGATTGATGCCTTGGTTACCGCCCCGATCAACAAAGACAATATCCAGTCAGACAAATTTCATTTTCCCGGTCATACCGAATATCTGGCCGAGCAGTTTGGTGTAAAAGAATACGTCATGCTGATGGTCAGCGAAATGATGAAGGTAGGTGTTGTGGTTGGGCATGCCCCAATTGCTGAGGTTCCGCGACGGATCACCAAACAGGCTATTTTAACCAAACTCCGGATCATCAATAAATCGCTGGCCGAAGATTTTGGCATTAACCGGCCGCGGATTGCCGTTCTGGCGCTGAACCCGCATGCCGGCGATGGCGGCCTTCTGGGCACCGAAGAGCAGGATATCATCATCCCGGCCATCGAGCAGGCCAAGCACGAAGGCATCATCGCAATCGGGCCATATCCTGCCGACGGATTTTTTGGCTCGGGCGACCACGTAAAATTCGACGCCATCCTGTCGATGTTCCACGATCAGGGATTGATCCCCTTTAAACTGGCCTCGTTCGATAAAGGTGTAAATTATACTGCCGGGTTGCCAGTTATCCGGACCTCTCCGGCCCACGGAACCGCTTACGATATTGCCGGCGAAGGAAAGGCCTCGCCCGATTCATTCCGGGAAGCGCTTTACCTGGCAATCGACATTCATAAAAGCCGCGAAAATTATCGGGAAATAAGCAAAAACCCACTGAAAAAATATGATATCAATCCGGGGCAGGTTGATGAATCTATTGATTTCTCGGCCCTGGAAGAAACAGAATAACCGTAGCCTGGGATATGTACGAGTATATTCGGGGTAAGATTTCTGATTTAAAGCCTGCCAACATCGTCGTCGAAGCAGGCCAGGTAGGTTATTTCATTAATATTTCGCTGAATACCTATTCCCAGTTGTCTGGGAAGGCCGAGGCAACTATTTTCCTGCACCAGGTCATTCGCGAAGATGCACATGTGTTATACGGTTTTTCGCAGCAAAGCGAACGGGAACTATTCCGGTTGCTTATTTCAGTAAATGGTGTTGGTTCGAATACAGCCATTATGATGCTTTCGTCCATGTCGCCTGAAGAAATCAAAGTAGCTATTGCGACAGAAAATGTGAATGCACTGAAAAGCATCAAAGGGATTGGTATTAAAACGGCCCAGCGGATTATAATCGACCTGAAGGATAAAATAGAGAAAGCCCCTGTCAGCGAACAAATATTGTTTGCAGCAGACAATACAATCCGCGACGAAGCGTTATCTGCTTTAGTAATGTTAGGGTTCAACCGGAAAGCTGTTGAGAAGGAACTGGATAAGTTGATAGCTGCGGAACCCGGCTGCAAGGTTGAAACCCTGATCAAGAAAGCGCTCAAAAACCTTTAATTATAGAAAATTATTTACGGTTTGAAAAGGTACTGGAAAAATATACTTCTCGTTAGTTTAGTATTGTTTGTGTTTATTGTCTGGGGGAAAAACTCCCTTTCAGAAATTAATCCGAATATAGATTTTACCTCGTTGGGAAATGGGGCAGTGGCAGATACCCTTCGGATTGATACAACCGGGGTCCTTCCCTTTCAGTTTAAAGATGAAGCTGCATTCGAATATCCCAATCCGGAGGATAGCTCGAAACTCTTTCTCGACAAACCTTCCAACATTAAAAGCAGCATCGAGTACGACCCGATTACCGGAGAGTATATATTTTACGAAAAAGTAGGCGACCTGAACTACCGTCTGCCCAAGACCATGAGCCGGAAGGAATTTCAGCATTACGATTTCAACCAGTCAATTAAAAATTACTGGCGTCAGCGGAACAACATTCAGAGGATGGATAATCAGGGCGGATTGGTTCCCAAATTAACGATTGGCGGAGAAGCTTTCAATAAACTGTTTGGCGGAAATACGATCGATATCAGGCCACAGGGATATATTGAGGTCAGTTTTGGTTATCAGGTAAATGAGACCGAAAACCCGGCCATTTCCGAACGGTTGCGCAAAGTTCCTACGTTCGATTTTGATCAGAAAATCCAGATGAACGTGATGGGGAAGATTGGCGATAAAATGCAAATGCGCGTTAATTACAACACCGAAGCCACGTTCGATTACGAAAATAAAATGAACCTGGATTACACCGGGACCGAAGACGAGATCATCAAAAAGATCGAGGCCGGAAATGTGTCGCTCCCGTTGAATGGGTCCCTGATTACCGGAGGTTCGAACCTGTTTGGTGTTAAAGCCGATATGCAGTTCGGGAAATTGAGCCTGAGTACCGTTTTGTCGCAAAACAAAGGTGAAACAACAGTTGTTGAGATGGAAAACGGGGCGCAGAAAAAAACGTTCCAGATTAAAGCCTCCGATTACGATGCTAACCGCCACTTTTTCCTGGCGCAATACTTCCGCGACCATTATGACGAAGCATTGAAGGACTTACCCATTGTCCGCTCGTCAATCACTATCAATAAAATAGAGGTTTGGGTAACCAATAAAACCGGGGTCACAACCAATTCGCGCAACCTGGTTGCCTTTATGGACCTTGGGGAACATGCTCCCAATATTTACAACAAGGTCCCGTCGTTTCAGGAAAATCTCGGATTAATTTATCCGGAAAGTGTGTATCCGTTTAACGGAGCCAATAACCTGTACGATGAAATCCGGAACAATTATGCGGGCATTCGCGAGGTCGCCAATGTCACCAATGTTATGTCGCCTCTCGAAAATCAGAATTTCGAGGGAGGCCAGGATTTTGAGAAGTTGGAGAATGCCCGGCTGTTGAGTTCTTCCGAATATACAGTAAATACCGAGCTGGGATATATCTCGCTGAATTCATCGTTGAATACCGATGAGGTCCTGGCGGTGGCATACAACTATACAGCCAACGGAAAAACCTACCAGGTTGGAGAGTTTTCAACCGACGGTATTAATGCCCCATCAACCCTGATCGTTAAATTGCTTAAAGGAACTAACCTGACGCCAAAGGTTCCCAACTGGAAGTTGATGATGAAAAACATTTACAGTTTGAATGCTTATCAGTTAAACAGCGAGGATTTTGTGCTGGATGTATTGTACCAGAACGATCAGACCGGGAATTATGTGAACTACCTGCCCGAAGGACGACTGAACGGGCATATTCTGCTGAACGTGATGAACCTGGATAACCTGAACTCTCAGTTGGATAAGAACCGTGACGGAGTGTTCGACTTTATTGAAGGTATCACCGTAATTCCATCGAACGGGCGGGTTATCTTCCCGGTACTTGAACCGTTTGGGAGTCACCTGCGTGACTCAATCGGCAATGCGGTTCTGGCCAAAAAATATTGTTACCAAACGTTGTACGATTCAACCCGGACGGTGGCCGAAGAGGATGCCGAGCACAATAAATTTATTCTGAAAGGATATTACAAAGGAAGTTCGAGCTCTGAAATTTCGGTAGGTTCACAAAATCTGGCACAGGGATCGGTCAGGGTTACTGCCGGCGGGCGTACGTTGGTCGAAAATGTTGACTATACCGTAGATTATACATTCGGAACCGTAAAAATCATTAACAGCGGGCTGCTCGAATCGGGAACGGCCATTTCGGTGTCGACTGAAAGTCAGGACCTGGTAAGTATGCAGCGAAAAACCTTGCTGGGGACCCACGCTAACTACGCATTCAGCGACCGGTTCAACCTGGGGGCAACCGTTATGCACATGCAGGAACGGCCATTGACTCAAAAAGTAAACTACGGAGAAGACCCCATCTCGAACACCATGCTGGGCCTTGACGTGAACTACAACACGCAATCGCAGTTGCTCACCACGCTTGTTGATAAACTGCCGTTCCTGGAAACAAAAGAGCCGTCAACCATTTCGTTCGAGGGCGAGTATGCCAGACTGATCCCGGGACACTCTAATGTAATCGGGAGCACGGGTACGGTTTATATCGACGATTTTGAGGCAACCAAAACCTCGATTAACCTGAAATCGAAAACCGATTGGATGTTGGCCAGTACTCCCCAAAAGCAAACAGCGTTGTTCCCTGAAGCTTCTTCGAATGATCTGATGAACGGATATAACAGGGCGCGCCTGGCCTGGTATATTATCGACCCCATTTTGGTCCGCAATACCTCGACGACTCCCGACCACTTGAAGAGCGACACAGAGCAACGTCACAGCGATGCCGTGCGCGAAGTTTATTCGCAGGAAATCTTCCCGGATAAAGAAATTGCAACCGGGATGCCATCCAATCTTTCGGTGTTCGACCTGGCTTTTTATCCGAATGAAAAGGGACCATATAACTTCGATACCGAAGGCACCCCGTATTCAGCCGGGGTAAATTCCGACGGAACGTTGCTCAATCCGGAAAGTCGATGGGGCGGTATTATGCGCGAGATTGAAACGACTGATTTTGAAGCGGCCAACATCGAATACATCGAATTTTGGATGATGGACCCAACCGCCAGTAATAACAGCCCGACCTGGGATGGGGGAGATTTGTATTTCAACTTAGGCGATGTTTCGGAAGATTTGCTGCGCGATGGGCGTAAATCGTTCGAGAACGGATTGCCGACCAGCAATGATAACACTTCGGTTGATCAGACCCGTTGGGGAAATGTGTCCAACAAGCAGGCTGTAAATTACGAGTTTAGCTCGACAAACCGGGAGCAACAAGACTTGGGTTTCGACGGGATGAGCGATGAACAGGAAGTTTCGTTTTATCAAAGTTATCTTCAGTCGCTCTCGCAGGTGGTCGATCAACAGGCGTTGGCGAAGGCGATGCAGGATCCGGCGAATGACGACTATCATTATTTCCGCGGAAGCGATTACGATCAGGAGCAATTGAGCATCCTTGAGCGATATAAAAAATTCAACGGCCCGGAAGGAAACTCAACGCAGGGGTCGGAAAGTTATTCGACGACTGCTTCGACCAAACCCGACATCGAAGACGTGAACTCTGACTTTACGATGAACGAGAACGAGCGGTATTTTCAATATCGCATCAGTCTTCGTCCGGAGGACATGGTCCTGGGCAAAAATTTTATTGCCGATGTAAAAGAAGGCAAAGCTGTTGACGACGGGAAAGGCGGCACCAAACAAGTTAAATGGTATCAGTTCAAGGTACCGGTAAAAAGCCCGGAGAAAACAGTTGGCGCGATCAGCGACCTGAAGTCGATTCGTTTCTTGCGGATGTTTTTGCGCGGGTTTAATGAACAGACCGTTTTGCGTATGGCAACGTTTGATCTGGTTCGCGCCGACTGGCGAAAATATTCGAGTGCTGTCGACGAAAACGTGCTGGTGGACGATTCGGATACTCAGTTTGAAATCTCGGCGGTTAATATCGAGGAGAACGGAAGCCGTGACCCGGTTAACTATGTGTTGCCTCCGGGAATCGACCGGACTATCGACCCGGCCAATCCGCAGTTGTTGCAATTGAACGAGCAGTCGCTTGTATTAAAGGTTGTTGATCTGAAAGCCGGGGACGCGAAGGCAAGCTATAAAACCATGTCGCTTGATATGCGGAATTACAAACGCATAAAAATGGACGTCCATGCCGAGGCAATCGAAGGTTATCCACTTAATGATGATGATTTATGTCTTTTCGTCCGGATGGGATCCGACTACAATTATAACTACTACGAGTATGAGGTCCCGTTGAAATTGACAGCTCCGGGATACTACAGCAAAACCAGCGATGCGGCCCGTTTGGCTGTTTGGCCCGATGAAAACCGGATTAACGTGGCACTGGAAACGTTCACCAATCTGAAGCTGGCGCGAAATGCCGCGATGCGGGCCGCCAATTCGACGGTATCGCTGACCGATATTTATGAAGCCCCCGACCAGGAATGGAACGACGGGAAAAATACGGTAAAAATAAAAGGGAACCCGAACCTCGGGAATGTGGAGGTGATGATGATCGGGATCCGCCATAAGAAAAAAACATACGACCCGGGGCCCAAATCGGCAGAGGTCTGGGTCAACGAGTTGCGTTTGACCGGGTTGAACGAAGACGGCGGTTGGGCAGCTATTGGCCGTGTATCGACCCGCCTGGCCGACCTGGGCTCTGTGATTGTTGCCGGGAAATACCGTTCTTCGGGCTTCGGCAGCATCGATCAGAACGTAAACCAGCGGGCAACCGACGACCTGGGACAATATGATGTTTCGGCCAACCTTGAGCTGGGTAAGTTCTTTGGTGAAAAATCAGGCGTGCAGATCCCGATGTATTTTGGATATTCCAAGAACGTCAGCAACCCCAAGTATAACCCGCTCGATCCGGATATAACCATGGACGAGGCGCTCAAAAACCTGAAAACAGGATCGGAACGCGATTCGCTGAAACGGTTGGCCCAGGATTATGAAACACGGAAGAGCATCAACTTCACCAACGTGAAAGTGGATAAAACTAACAAATCGGGGAAACCAAGGTTTTATGATCCGACCAACTTTTCGATGACTTATTCCTATAATGAGGTTTATTCACGCAATGTGGATACAGAGTACAATATCGAGAAAACCTACCAGGGAATGTTTGCCTATAACTTTAATGCACGTCCGGCAGTTTATGAGCCCTTTAAAAAATCAAAACTATTATCTGGTAAGGCGTTGCAGTTTATCCGTGATTTCAACATCTCGCCGATGCCGTCGCAGATTTCATTTCGGACAACCTTGTATCGGTATTACAATGAAACACAGTTGCGGAACCTGTCGAATCCGAATTTGATTATTGAACCAACTTATGATAAAGATTTCATATTGAACCGGTATTTTGATTTGCGTTATAACCTGACCCGGTCATTACGGGTTGATTTCTCATCGCAAAATACTTCGCGTATCGACGAGCCGGCTGGTCGTATAAACCGCGACGATAACGACTATGAATGGAAGCGCGATTCAATCGTCCACAATTTACTGCGCTTGGGCCGACCAACTGATTATCAGCACACGTTTAAAGCATCCTATCAGGCGCCGATCAATAGATTGCCTTTGTTAGACTGGACGAACTTATCGGTTTTGTACCAATCTATGTATAACTGGGATGCCGGTCCCTTGTCGGATGGAACAATCAACATTGGAAACACGATTCAGAATACCCGGAATTCGCAGCTAAATGGGCAATTAAATCTGGTAACGCTTTATAATAAGATTGATTTTCTGAAGAAAGTAAACCAGAAATATGGGCAGAGTTCGAAGACCCAGCAGCGAATGGCCCGGGCAGGTTCACGAAACCAGGGACAAAACAGCAATGCTCCAAAACCTGGCGATGAACAGAAAAAGAATGAACCGGTTGTAAAGAATGTTCAGTATAAATCAGAAGCCATAAACCTGAAGGCTGGCACGCCCAAGTCGATTTTCCATAAACTGAGTACCGAAGATGTTCAGGTGGCGGTGGTCGACTCGAAAGGGAAAAAGGTGGATGCCGATGTGAAGGTGGTCAACCAGAACCGGGTTAGCATTACTGTTCCGACCGATGTTGAAGGCGCCAAAGTAAATATTCGCGGAAAGGTTATCGAGAAAAACGATCCGTTCCGAAAAGCGATGGAGATAAGTTCCCGTTTGCTGATGAGCGTGAGAAATGTTTCGTTGAGCTATTCCAATACCGATGGAACCATTCTTCCGGGCTTTCTTCCTGAACCGAAGGTGTTCGGGCTGGGCCGTTATACGCCTAATTCATCTATGTTCGGGAATGACCTGTCTTCGTCGATGGCGCCGGGTATCCCGTTCCTGCTGGGATGGCAGGACGAGAATTTTGCCCGCAAAGCGGCAGAGAAAGGCTGGATTACAAAAGACTCGGTGTTGAATTCGCCGTATATCATGAGCAAGTCGGAAACCTATATGTTCCGGGCGAACATTGAGCCAATGCCCGATCTGAAGATTGACGTGACGGCTAACCGGACTTACTCAGAAAAAATGAGCGAGTACTATAAATACAATACCGGCAGCGATCAGTTTGATGCGTTAAGCCACAATGTTTCCGGAAACTTTACTATGTCGATCAATACCTTTAAAACAGCGTTTAGTAAAATGGTCAAAGACGCGAATGGGGTCGAGATCTCAAAACCATTCCAGAAGTTTATGGACAACCGGATTATTATAGCCAACCGGCTTGATGCCAACCGTGTTGCCAATGTGGCCGAAAACTACAAACCGGGGATTAAAGGTCCTGACGGAGTTTTCCCCGATGGTTATAGCGCAACCTCACAGCAGGTGCTGATCCCGGCTTTCCTGGCTGCCTATACTGGGCAGGATGCCAACAACGTTCCGTTGAGCCCGTTCCCGTCGATGCGGTACATGCGGCCCAACTGGCGCATCTCGTACGAAGGGCTTGCCTCGCAAATCAAAGGGTTAAACAATTATGTGAAAAGCTTGAACTTTACTCATTTGTATCGGTCCAGCTATACGGTTGGCTCGTTTATCTCGAACCTGGAATATGATGAAACCCTTTATGGCGATGGATTTAATTACGTCCGGAATGCAACAAACGATTTCTTAAGCCCGAATGATATCAGTTCGGTAACCATTACCGAACAGTTTAGCCCGCTGATTAATATCGATGTCACCTGGTTGAACGATCTGGAAACCCGTGCTGAAATCAAGCGTACCAGAAATCTGAACCTGAGTATGAATAATAATCAGCTGACTGAGATTTTGAGCAACGAATATGTATTTGGGATGGGATATCGCTTCACGCACATGGATTTGATCATTAAAACCAAACAATCGCAGAAAGCTTACTCGAACGATTTGAATGTCCGGGCTGACCTGTCGTTCCGGAAAAACCGCACGATCCTCTGGGATTTTGAGAATGGCGGACAGTTGACGGCCGGGCAAGATGCCATTACCTTGAAAACCACTGCCGACTATATGTTGAGCGACCGGTTCCAACTCAGGCTTTATTACGATAAAGTACTGAACCGTCCGAAAGTGGGTTCGTTCAATACATCGACTACCAACATGGGGGTAAGCTTCCGTTTTACGCTGGCTCAGTAAGTGTTTGTTGGATAGCGAATTATGAGGCAATGTTAAAAAAATATTCAGGGAAGTGTTGATATTTCACCGGAATTTTTATTCTTTTACACCGATTTTCGTTCTAACGATAAAAACATAAATACAATATGGCTTCCGTGGTGGGGCCTCCCGGTTTCGGGAAGTAATAGCCATATTGGTATTTTAAAAATATTACAAAATGAATCAGATCATGTTAACAATTTGGTGGTGGCGCAAGAACTTTTCACAAAACCGTGGAAGGATGTAGCGCTATTGCATAAAAGTTAACAAACGAAAAAGCGGCTTATCGGATCACGGTAAGCCGCTTTTTTCGTTTGTTCAAGCTCTCTTCCCGTTCCTTACTCCAATGGGAAAAGCCAGGGAAAGGGTGTATTCATTATAGCCTTGAAGGAGCGATACACAATAGTACAGCGAAATGGCCTGTATAAAGAAAACCCGGTTGCGAATAAGTCTTGAAAAAAAGAGAAAATCAATTTTCAGCCGGAATAGAGATAACGACGAACAAAAAGAAAAAATACAATATGGAGAAAATTAAAGTTAACGTAAGCGTAAAAAAAATCCTTGCCGACACCTTGACGCCGGTGAGTGTTTACCTGAAGTTCCGGGAACTGTTCCCGAATTCCATTTTGCTGGAGAGCTCCGATTATCACGGGCACGAAAATGCGTATTCGTTTATTTGCCTGAAACCGCTGATTTGTTTTACAGCTGATCAGGGAGTGATTAAAATTGAAAACACCGGGCATTTTAGCGAAGAGATCATTATTGAAGATCATCATACAGTCGCCTGCGAGTTGAACCGTTTTTTCAAGTCGTTTAGCCTCTCCGGAGACTATGCCGAAGCGCCGGCAAACGGCTTGTTCGGGTATCTGAGTTACGATTCGGTGAAATACTTCGAAAAGATCGATATAACTGCAGAGAAGAAAGAAAATTATTCGATTCCTGAGGTCAAATATTGTTTCTACAAATACATTCTGGCTATCGATCATTCGAAAGATATTATTTCGCTGATTGAAAATCTGCCAGAAGGAGAGCCTGCCGAAATGGGGCAGATCGAGTCGTTGCTGAAAAACCTTTCGTTTCAGTCGACCCGTTTTGATACCGTCGGCGATGAGGTTTCGAATATTTCCGACGAGGAATATAAGTACATGGTGGCAAAAGGAAAGGAGCACTGTTTCCGTGGCGATGTTTTTCAGATCGTTTTGTCGCGCCAGTTTTCGCAGAAATTTAAAGGCGACGACTTTAATCTGTACCGGGCTTTGCGTTCGGTAAATCCATCGCCGTACCTGTTTTTCTTTGATTATGGAGATTACCGGATTTTTGGGTCGAGCCCCGAAGCCGAGCTTCGTATTAAAAAAGGGCGCGCGATTATTAATCCCATTGCTGGGACTTTCCGTCGTACCGGCAACGATGAACAAGACCGGGTACTGGCCGAAAAACTATGTGCCGATCCGAAGGAAAACGCCGAACACGTGATGCTGGTTGACCTGGCCCGCAACGACCTGAGCCGGAATGCCGACGATGTCCGCGTTGACAGTTTTCGCGAAGTACAGTACTTTTCGCACGTCATTCATTTGGTTTCCGAGGTTTCCGGAAGGCTTCCTGAGGATGCCAACATGGTAACTGTTCTGGGCGATTCATTTCCGGCCGGTACGTTATCCGGAGCGCCCAAACACATGGCCATGCAGTTGATCGACCGGTACGAAAATCAGCGCCGGAGTTACTATGGCGGCACCATTGGCTACATCGGTTTTGATAACAGTCTGAATCACGCGATTATGATCCGCTCGTTCTTGAGCAAGGGAAATACTTTGTTTTATCAGGCTGGCGCCGGAATTGTGGCCGGGTCGGTTGAAGAAAACGAGCTGCAGGAAGTGAATAACAAACTGGCTGCATTGAAAAAGGCCATTGAAATTGCCAAAGAAATTAGTTAAAAGCCTCCCACTGCCCTCTGAAGGAGGGATAAAAAAGGAGCAACAGATGCGTTTAATGAAGAAAAATAATGCTTCACATAATTGTGACTTTAAAGATACAAGGATGAGAAAAAGTATAAATAACATAAGTAGTTCTCAGTCTCCCTTCCTTCGGATGGGGAGGGGGGAAGCTTCTATCGTAGTTATAGATAATTATGATTCGTTTACCTATAACCTGGTACACGCAATCAAAAAAATATCCGGAGAACCGGTTGATGTAATCCGAAATGATGAATTGGAACTTCCCGATCTGGAGAAGTACGATAAAATTGTACTTTCGCCGGGACCGGGCATTCCGGAGGAAGCCGGTTTGTTACTGGAAATCATTCGCGAATATGCCCCGAAGAAAAGTATGCTGGGCGTTTGCCTCGGTCATCAGGCTATTGGTGAAGCATTTGGCGGGAAACTGACCAATATGAACAATGTGCTGCATGGCATTGCTACGCCGGTTACCAAAACAGAGGTAGCGTCCGTCCTTTTTGAAGGATTGCCCGAAACGTTTATGGTTGGGCGGTACCATTCGTGGATTGTTAGCGCTGAAGATCTTCCGGCTTGCTTCCGGGTGACCAGCTACGATGCCGAAGGTCTGATCATGTCGATGAAACATGTTGAGTATGACGTGGAAGGAGTGCAGTTTCATCCGGAATCGGTTTTAACGCCGCAGGGGGAACAAATGATTGCCAACTGGTTGAGGAAAGCCCCTCCCAGCCTCTCCAGGAGGGGGGAGCAAGAAGCTTCAAAATAAAATAGTACGTAAATTAACCATTTTAAAACCTTTTCTCCTTTTTGGGAAAATAAAAAAGTGCTTTTTATGAAGGATACATTAAACTACCTGTTTGCAGGGAACAGCCTTACAAAAGAAGAAGCTTGCGATGTGCTGACCCGGGTTGGCGAGGGTCGGTTTTCCGAAGCAGAGATTGCTTCGTTCCTGACCGTTTTCCGGATGCGAAAAATCAAAGCCGAGGAGCTGGCCGGATTTCGGCAGGCCTTGCTAAACCTGTGTATCCCGATCGATTTTTCCGATTATAATACGATTGATGTGGTGGGAACCGGAGGCGACGGAAAGAACACCTTCAATATTTCAACGGCCAGCTGCTTTGTTTTGGCCGGGGCCGGGTATAAAGTGACCAAACACGGGAATTATGGATTGTCGTCGGTGAGCGGCGCTTCAAATATGTTCGAATATTTTGGGTACCAGTTCAGTAATAATTCGGAAAAACTGCGCCGTGAAGTCGAAGAAACCGGGATTTGCTTTTTGCACGCTCCGCTTTTTCATCCGGCGATGAAACACGTCGGACCGGTACGTAAGGCATTGAAAGTAAAAACAATTTTTAATATGATGGGTCCCATCATTAACCCGGGCTCGCCCAAAAACCAGTTGGTTGGGGTTTCCGATTTGGATATCATGGACCTTTACCATCAGGTTTTTGCTGAAAGTGGACAGAATTACCTGATTGTGCACAGTCTGGACGGGTACGATGAAATATCACTGACCGGCGATGCCCGCTATGTATCGAATAAAACGGAAGACTGTCTTTCGGCTGCCGATTTTGGTTTTGCCACGGTTTCGCCTGAAGAGCTTTCAGGCGGCAACTCGGTCGAAGATGCGGCTAAAATTTTTAAGAACATTCTCGAAGGCAAAGGAACCCCTGCCCAGCAAAATGTAGTGGTTGCCAATGCGGCGCTGGGCATTCAGTGCATCTCTCCGGAAAAGTCGCTGACCGCTTGTGTGGCCGAGGCTTCCGATGCTTTGCAATCGGGCAAAGCGCTTGGCGTATTTAAGAAATTGATGGAATTGAATAAATAAAAGCCTTGCCCCCGATCCTTTCGCCAAAGGGAAGGCGAGGTGGCAAGCACCGAATTCAAAGATTAAATAAAAATAAGCATCAGCCGTTTCCCTCTTCTTCAGAGGGGGGAGGCCTCCTTAAACATGTATTATGACCATACTCGATCAGATAAACGAAACAAAGAGGCAGGAAGTAACCAAAGCAAAAAAGCTATTTTCACAGGAAGGCTTGAAAGCTTCGCCCTATTTTACCCGGAAATGTAACTCGCTGAAAGCGGCTTTGCTGAAAGAAGGCGCGAGTGGCATCATTGCCGAATTTAAGACTAAATCGCCATCGAAAGGCGTAATCAATGACAGAGCAGACGTGTCGGAAGTAACTGCCGGCTACTCGGCTGCCGGGGCCAGTGGTCTTTCGGTCCTGACCGACGAAGAATATTTTGGAGGTTCGCTGGAAAATCTGGCCAAAGCGAGGTTTGCTAATCCACATACCCCGATTCTTCGCAAAGATTTTATGCTCGACCCCTACCAGGTTTACGAAGCTAAAGCACATGGGGCCGACGTGATCTTACTGATTGCCGAAAGTTTGACAAAAGACCTTTTGCTCGAATTGACATTAACTGCAAAAGATCTTGGACTGGAGGTGTTGGTTGAAGTTCATAACGAAGAAGAGCTGTTCAAGCTCAACCCACAGGTGGATATGGTGGGCGTAAACAACCGCGATTTGCGCACGTTTACCGTCGATGTGGAAACTTCGGTCAGGTTGAGCAAACTGATTCCGGAACAATTCGTAAAAATTTCGGAAAGCGGAATCTCCGACCCGGCCAGCATCAACAAGTTACGCCAATCCGGGTTCCGTGGGTTTCTGATCGGCGAAACGTTTATGAAGACCGACGATCCGGCCAAAGCCTGTGCTGAATTTATTGAAAAATTGTGATCGGGTAATCTGGTGATGCAGTCTTACAATAACAGATTTACTGCGAAACAGCAACGCCTCAATATGGCAAAATAAATACAATGAACAAGCTGAAAATCAAAGTCTGCGGGATGCGCGATCCGGAAAATATTTCTGGGGTCGCAAAAGCTGGTCCCGACTTTCTGGGATTGATCTTCTATCCGAAAAGTAAGCGTTTCGTCGGATTAGAACCTGATCTGAAGATACTGGGGGCAGTGCCAGAAACTATTCACAAGGTTGGGGTGTTTGTCGATGAACTCCCGGAAACTGTGCTGCAGATCGCTCGACGCTGGCAGTTGCAGGCTGTCCAGTTGCACGGGCACGAAACTCCGGGAATGTGCCAAAAAGTCAAAGCATCAGGATTGGCTGTTTTCAAAGCTTTTTCGGTTGACGAATCGTTTGACTTTTCGGCTCTGGAGCCTTACGTTGGGACCTGCGATTACTTTCTGTTCGATACCAAAGGGCATTTGCCGGGCGGGACCGGTCAAAAATTTAACTGGCAACTGCTTGAAAAGTATACCTTGGGCGTACCGTTTTTCCTGAGTGGCGGAATCGGCCCCGATGATCTGGAAACTATTCAAGCCTTTGAGCACCCCCGATGGTGTGGGCTGGATATTAACAGCGGTTTCGAAATCAGTCCTGCCCTGAAAGATATCGGGAAGGTTCAGTCATTTATTACCGCTGTCCGTGCTAATGGGATGAATTCTACTGTCTAATATCTAAAAATCTTATATATGAGTTATCACGTAAACGATAAGGGTTTTTACGGCGAGTTTGGAGGCGCCTACATTCCTGAAATGATGCATCCAAACATCGAAGAACTAAAAAACAACTACCTCCGGATTATTAATTCGTACAATTTTCGGCAGGATTTTATCGGGTTGCTGAAAAATTATGTGGGACGTCCGTCGCCGCTGTATTACGCCAAACGGATGTCGGAGCATTACCAGTCGCACATCTACCTGAAACGCGAAGATTGCAACCACACCGGCTCTCATAAAATCAACAATACCATCGGGCAGATTTTGCTGGCCCGCGAGCTGGGCAAAACGCGGATTATTGCTGAAACCGGGGCCGGCCAGCACGGCTTGGCCACGGCAACCGTTTGCGCCCTGATGGGTATGAGTTGCATTGTTTATATGGGCGCCCTCGATGTCGAGCGTCAGGCTCCGAATGTGAAAAAAATGCGCATGTTGGGGGCAGAGGTTATTCCGGTTTACTCTGGAAATAAAACACTGAAAGATGCCACCAATGAAGCCATGCGCGACTGGATCAATAACCCGGTCGACACGCATTACATCATTGGCTCGGTGGTGGGGCCACATCCCTACCCGGATATGGTGGCCCGTTTTCAGTCGGTTATTTCCGAAGAAATCAAATGGCAACTCGACGAGCAGACCGGACGTGAAAAGCCAACCCGCGTAATGGCTTGTGTGGGTGGAGGGAGCAATGCTGCCGGAACGTTTTACCATTTTCTGGATGATGAAGACGTAGAATTGGTGGGCGTTGAAGCTGCCGGGAAAGGCATTGACACATCGGAAACTGCCGCGACCCTGGCGCTTGGAACCCCGGGCGTATTGCACAGTTCGCGTTCGTACCTGATGCAAAATGAAGACGGACAAATTACCGAGCCGTACTCGATTTCGGCGGGGCTTGATTACCCGGGAATCGGCCCGATGCATGCCAATTTGTTTAAAACCGGGCGGGCTAAATACATCTGGGCAACCGATGAGGAGGTGCTTAAAGCTGTCTTGTTGCTGACCCGCAAGGAAGGAATCATTCCGGCACTTGAATCGGCCCATGCCTTGGCCGGTTTGGAAAAGATCGCCTTAAAACCTGAAGATGTAACGGTTGTTACAGTTTCCGGGCGAGGTGATAAGGACATGGAAACGTATTTGAATCATTTTGGATATTAAATAGCTGTAAACGTAAGCTGCAGGAAATAACCCTTTGCCTGCAGCCTGATGAATCAAATGATAAGATCATGAATAACAGGATAAATAAACTCTTTCAGGAGAAAAAAGAACGGATACTTTCGGTGTATTTTACAGCCGGGTACCCGCATTTAAACGATACAAGAACCATTATTCAGGAATTGGTAAAGAACGGGGTCGATCTGATTGAAATCGGGATGCCATTTTCCGATCCGGTTGCCGACGGGCCGGTTATTCAGCATAGCAGCCTGATCGCGCTCCGAAACGGGATGAGTATCCGCAACCTGTTTGAACAGCTGCAGGACATCCGGCAATCAGTCGATATCCCGCTGATCCTGATGGGATACCTAAACCCGGTCTTGCAGTACGGCATGGACGCTTTTGCTGCCAAATGCAAAGAAATCGGCATTGATGGCCTGATCTTGCCCGACTTGCCGCTGGATGTTTACATCGACGACTATAAATCAATCTTTGAAGCCAACGATTTGCATTACGTTCCGCTGATAACCCCGCAAACGTCCGAAGAGCGTATCCGGATGATTGATTCAGCTTCGTCGGGTTTCATTTATATGGTATCGAGTAATGCGACAACTGGGGCCAAAGCCAGTGTGTCGGAGTTTCAAAAGGCATATTTCGAACGGGTTAACTCGTATTGCCTTAAAAACCCACGGCTGATCGGGTTTGGCATATCGAATGCAGAAACATTCGATAATGCCTGTCAATATGCGAATGGGGCTATTATCGGAAGTGCCTTTGTAAAAGCCCTGGAGGGAGATTTACCGATTGATCAAAAGATTTCTACATTCATTAAACAGATTGTAACCAAAGCGTAATTCTGTTTTTTTTCCTTTGTACCGAAAAAATTGTGGAGACCGTTGTGTTTTGAAACATTTAGAATAAACTGGTTTTGAAACTTGCTGTTTGATAGTTGTTTATGTGTTTGGCGGTAGGAGCCGGAATCCTCAGTCATTGTTAAACACTGTTAATCCTATTTAATAGCATATAAAGGTCGGGGCGAAATAAGTATTTTCGGATTGATAACAATTAAAAACAGGAAACTATGATTGAATACGCAAAAGTGATTTTACCCAAAGTAAGTTTCAGTAAGGATCTGTTCCGCAAAGAATTGCTGAAATGTATTAGTTGGGTAGATGAGTCTGACTTATCAGAATTGCGGACATTCTGTTATGAAAATTTCAGCGACATGTATCCTGAAATTTTATCTGAAGTTTTTTCGACCATTGCGGCATAGTAAAAAATCTTAGCCCCCGTTTTTCGGGGGCTTTTTATTTACTTACCGGCCTTTTTCAAGGCTTCTTGTACACAGCTTTTAAAAATATTAAACGACCAGGTTGCCCCGGATACAGCATCAAGCTGATCAATATCTTGCTTCTTTAAAAATTCCTTCGGATAGTTTTGCACACCTTCCCAGTCGTTCCGGCATTGCTGGACATATTCGGGAATGTTGGCAAAATGAACCTCATATTTTTCGTTGAAGGGTTCGTGCTTGGCCGAATCCCGGATTTGAAATTTTACATCGGCAATTTGTCCATTCCGGATTTGAAGGGTTACTTTCCCCCAATAAGGCTCATCGGTATAATGCGAGCGCGATTCGCCAATAAATGTGCCGTTTTTCAAATTTGGTTTTTGTGGGTTGGCAGCCTCAATGGCATATCCGATGCTGAGTAGTACAAGTAAGAATAATATTTTCATTGGGTTATTGATTTGTTTTTAGCAAATCGGTATTGTATTGGGTTGGTTCATTACGGAGTAAAAAAGAAAAGCCGGTAAAAATTTCTAACCGGCTTTCATGAACTTATGCATCATAAGATTAGTTCCCTAATTCGGATAAGAATTTGATGCGCATGAGGCGGATATCTTCTTCCGAGTATTCATCTTCGCCCAGTTCTTCGAGGGCCGATTCAATGCTGTCGTCTTCTGCTTCACGGAAATACTCGAAAATCTCATTTTGATGGTCCTCGTCAAGTATTTCATCGAGGTAGTAATCAATGTTGATCTTTGTTCCGGAGTTAACAATGCCCTCGATTTCAGAGATTAACTCTTTCATGTCGATGCCTTTTGACTCGGCAATGTCGTCGAGCGGCAGCTTGCGGTCGATACTTTGAATAATGCTTACTTTCATTTTCGATTTATTGGCAATGGTGCGGACCACCATGTCCTGAGGCCGTTCAATCTCATTTTCTTCAACGTAAGCCTTTATCAGTTCCACAAATTCTTTTCCGTAGCGTTTGGCTTTACCTTCGCCAACCCCCTGGATAAATTTAAGCTCGTCGAGGGTGATTGGATATTGCAGCGACATGTCGGCCAGCGACGGGTCCTGAAAGATAACGAATGGCGGAAGATTGAGTTTTTTTGATATTTTTTTGCGTAATTCTTTCAGCATCGAGAATAGTTCCGGGTCGCCGCTGCTTCCCGAACTTGGGGCTGCGCTGGCTTCCTCCTCCATTTCGTCGTAATTGTGGTTGCGCACCAGCATGAAATCGACCGGGTGGGCCATAAATTCATGCCCTTTGGGCGTGATTTTCAGCAATCCGTAATTTTCAATGTCTTTATTGAGAAAACCGGCAACAATGCTTTGTCTGAAGACAGCGTTCCAGAAACGCGGACTGTGGTCGGTTCCCGAGGCAAATGTTTCCAGTTCGTAGTGTTTAAACGATTTTACGGCAGCTGTTTTATTGCCGGTCAGGATGTCGCAAATATGTTCAGCTTTATATTTTTCTTTTACTTCCTGGATAACTTTCAGGGCGCGAACAATTTCATCTTTGGCCTCAACTTTTTCTTTCGGGTTCAGGCAATTGTCGCAGTTGCCGCAAGGTTCGGTCAGTTGTTCTCCAAAATAATTGAGCAGGATGATCCGGCGGCAAATGGCTGTATCGGCATACGAGGCTGTGTCCAGGAGCAGTTGTCTTCCAATTTCCTGTTCGGCAACGGGTTTGCCCTGCATGAATTTCTCGAGTTTCTGAATGTCTTTATACGAATAGAAAGTGATGCACTTTCCTTCACCGCCATCGCGTCCGGCGCGTCCGGTTTCCTGGTAGTAACCTTCCAGGCTTTTCGGAATATCATAATGGATTACAAAACGGACATCTGGTTTGTCGATCCCCATCCCGAAGGCAATCGTTGCCACAATCACATCGACTTCTTCCATCAGGAATTTATCCTGATTGGCCGAGCGGGTGGCCGAATCCATACCGGCGTGGTAGGGGAGCGCTTTGATGTTGTTAACCTGCAAAGTTTCTGCAAGCTCTTCAACTTTCTTTCGGCTCAGGCAATATATGATCCCTGATTTGCCTTCGTTTTCCTTAATAAACCGGATGATCTGGGCTTCCGGTTTTACCTTTGGCCGTACTTCATAATAAAGGTTGGGGCGGTTAAACGAAGCCTTGAATACTTTGGCATCGAGCATGCCCAGTGTTTTCTGGATATCATGCTGCACTTTGGCGGTAGCCGTAGCTGTCAAGGCAATGATCGGGGCTTTCCCTATCTCGGTAACAATGGGGCGGATACGGCGGTATTCCGGCCTGAAGTCGTGTCCCCATTCCGATATGCAATGCGCTTCATCGATGGCGTAAAAAGAGATTTTGACGTTTTTCAGAAACTCGATGTTTTCCTCCTTGGTCAGGCTCTCAGGGGCAACATATAACAGTTTGGTTTTCCCTGCAATTACATCGTCTTTTACTTTTTGGGCTGCGGCTTTGGTCAGCGATGAATTTAAAAAATGGGCGATGCCGTCTTCGGTGCCAAAACTACGGATCGAATCTACCTGATTCTTCATTAAAGCAATCAGTGGAGAGATCACGATGGCCGTTCCCTCCATTAAAAGCGCCGGTAATTGGTAACACAACGATTTCCCTCCCCCTGTTGGCATTAATACAAATGTATCATTGCCTTCCAACACACTTTTGATCACCTCTTCCTGCTGGCCTTTAAAACGGTCAAACCCAAAGTATTCCTGAAGGCGATCCGTTAATTTGATTTCTTCTTTCATTCGTATAAATTTTCAAAGCAGGTTCGTAAAACTTTCGTAACAGCTTTTTCTTTTCAACCAAGTTAGCACCGACATGGAATAGCCAGTTGTACATTTTTCGGGTGGTGTGAACTTTGGCGCACATGGCTATTTCATCCGTATATATTTTCAATGTTGTTTCTTACAATTTTCGTATCTATTTCTGTTTTTCAAAATGGTTTCTCAACGAGATGGAATAGCCATTTGTACATTTCCGGTTTGTATGAGCGATGGCTCTTATGGCTATTTCATCCGTATAAATTTCCAAAGTAGGTTCGTGCAACTTTCGTAACAACGTTAACTTTTTATTCAAACTCGCACCGGAATGTCTGCCTGTTCGTCAGACCGGAAACAGCCATTTGTTCATTATGGCTACTTCACAATAAAAGAACCCGGTTTTATAGATAAAAAAATCGTTCGATTTTGTACAAGCAATCGAAGATATATAAAATCCGTTTTATATTACAATGATTTTGATTGAAATTGGCTGTGTGAAAGTTGGATTTAGAAAAATTTAAGAATTGAGGTTTGTCCCGGTTTACTATTAAAAACTATATTTGTCGGGGGATTTTTACAAATTCACAGACACGCATACAATATTTAAAATGACTGGAACTACCGACCAAGAAAAACAAACAACCAAGAAAAAAAAGCAAAAGGAACCTGCCGGAGAAATGTCGTTTCTCGAACATCTGGAAGAGCTGCGTTGGCATATTATCCGCTCGGTGATTGCGATTAGCGTTGCATCGGTTGTTGCTTTTATTGAAAAAGATCTGATTTTTGATAAAATCATTTTTGCCCCAAAGCGGGCTGATTTCTGGACAAACCGGATGATGGCCAAGTTGGCCGAGCTGACAAATACACCCTCTTTAAAAATTAATACCCACGAACTGCAATTGATTAGTATCAACATGTCCGGACAGTTCATGACCCACATGTGGACCGCTATTGTTGCCGGGATCATAATCGCATCGCCGTTCATTATTTATGAGTTCTGGCGGTTTATAAGCCCGGCCTTGCACGATAACGAACGGCGCTATGCGACTGGTGCGGTTTTTTATATGTCGTCTTTGTTTTTGCTGGGTGTTTTGTTCGGGTATTACCTGATTGTTCCACTTTCGGTCGATTTTCTGGGGTCCTATTCTATTAGCGGCGATGTAGTGAACCAGATTAATGTTTTATCCTATATCAGCACGGTTACATCGATTGTCGTTGCCGGAGGGGTGGTGTTTGAACTGCCGATTCTTGCATTTTTCTTAAGCAAGATTGGACTTCTGACCCCTGCATTTCTGAGAAGGTACCGCCGGCACGCCTATGTATTGCTGTTGTTGATTTCTGCAATTATTACGCCTCCGGATGTTTTTAGCCAGATTATGGTTTGTATCCCGTTAGTCATTTTGTATGAGGTAAGTATCTTTATCTCCTGGAGGGTGAACCGAAATGCTGAAAAGATGAAATAGCCATGTGCGCCAAGTTTCACACCAACCGGGAATGTATAAATGGCTATTCCATCTCGTTGAAAAACCATTTTGAAAAACAGAAACAGATACGAAAATTGCAAGAAACAACTTTGAAAATTTATACAGATGAATAATTAGTGGGAAAAGAATGAAATTAAGAGCCGAAAATATTGTAAAAAAATATCGTAAACGAACGGTTGTTAAAGGCGTTTCGTTCGAGGTAAACCAGGGAGAGATTGTTGGGTTGCTGGGGCCTAACGGGGCTGGAAAGACGACGTCGTTTTATATGATTGTGGGCCTGATTCAGCCGTTAAGCGGATACGTATTTCTTGACGATGAAGACATTACCCGCTTGCCGGTTTACAAACGTGCGCAAAAGGGGATTGGCTATCTGGCTCAGGAAGCTTCGGTTTTTCGGAAACTGAGCGTTGAAGACAATATCACTGCCGTCCTGGAAATGACCAAGTTTAGCAAGCAATATCAGGCTGAAAAGTTGGAAACTTTGCTCAATGAGTTTGGTTTACAGCATATCCGGAAAAGTAAAGGGTATCAGTTGTCAGGGGGCGAACGCCGCCGTACAGAAATCGCGCGTGCCCTGGCCATCGACCCCAAGTTTATTTTGCTCGATGAGCCATTTGCCGGAGTTGACCCGATTGCCGTGGAAGATATTCAGGAGATTGTGAAAACGCTGAAAGCAAAAGATATTGGTGTTTTGATTACCGACCACAATGTCCACGAAACACTGACGATCACCGATCGGTCCTACCTGCTTTTTGAAGGTTCTATCCTGAAAGCCGGTACTGCCCGAGAATTGGCCGATGACGAAGATGTGCGCCGGGTTTACCTGGGGCAGAATTTCGAGCTCCGATAGCTGAAAAGCGATTGATAATCTTCGCTAAAACTTTTAATTTCATGTTGGCAGGATAAAAAAGATTTATATCTTTGCGCCGCATTTAGCGGGCGTGGCGGAATTGGTAGACGCGCCAGACTTAGGATCTGGTGCCACACGGCGTGGGGGTTCGAGTCCCTTCGCCCGCACAAAAGAAATCAACCGCATTGCTTCGGCCTATTTCCGTAGAGAAGCAAGCGGTTTTTATTAATTTATAGCATTGGGTTTTGGAAACGGAAAAAATATTAAGTTCCTGATCCATTTTTATTTCCAATAAAAATTTAAGTGGGATAATATGAATATTACAAGAGAAAACATCGACGCACTGAATGCTATTGTAAAAGTGTCGATTGAAAAAAATGATTACGAAGCCACTGTTAACGAAGTTCTGAAAGATTACCGCAAAAAGGCCAATATGCCAGGTTTTCGTCCTGGAAAAGTACCAGCAGGCTTGGTTAAAAAAATGTATGGAAAAGCAATTCTGGCTGACGAAGTAAATAAATTACTTTCGAAAAACCTGATGCAACATATCGTCGAGGAAAAACTTAACATCTTGGGAGAACCACTTCCAAACGAAGAAAAACAACCCAAGATCGACTGGGACAACGACACCGATTTCGACTTTTATTTTGATATCGCTGTCGCTCCGGAGATTGATGTAAAGCTGGACAAAGACGTCAAATATCCTTACTATACCATCGCGGTTGACGATGAAACCGTGAACAAACAAATTGAAGCGTACTTGTTCCGCCTGGGAGAAAATAAGGAAGTTGACGCGTTTGAAGAAAAAGACACCCTTCGCGGTGATTTCGTTCAGCTGGATGCCGAAGGAAATGAGCTGGAAGACGGGATTAAAGCAGAGAACGTAGCAATTGCCGTTGACCTGATGAAAGATGAAGAACTGAAAAAACAGTTTCTGGGCAAAAAAGCAGGCGATGTGGTTGTTTTCGATCCGGTGAAAGCATACGATAACCGTCACGAGGTTGGCCACATGTTGAACGTTTCGCACGAAGAAGCTGAAAAAATAGAAGGTAACTTCAAATTTACAATTGCGAAAGTTCTCCGGTTTCAGCCCGCTGAACTGACTGAGGAAAACATCCAAAAGATATACGGCGAAGATGCAGGTATTTCAACCGAAGAAGAATTAAAAGCCCGCGTGAAAAAAGACCTGAGCGAAAGTTTTGTATATTCAAGCAACTATAAATTTGCGATCGATACCCGCGATGCTATGGTTGAAAATCTGAAATTCGATTTGCCGGTAGAGTTCCTGAAACGTTGGGTGAAAGTAACCAACGAAAAGCTGACCGACGAACAGATTGAACAGGATTTCGATAATTTCCTGAAAGATCTTCGCTGGCAGTTGATCAAAGATCAGATTATCCGCAATAAAGGCCTGAAAATTACCGACGAAGATGTAAAAGCATTGGCCAAAGAAACTGCCCGGATGCAGTTCCGTCAATATGGTTTGAACGATGTGGCCGATGAGCATCTGGAAAATTACGCCAACCACATGCTTCAGAACGAGGAAGAAAAGCGCCGCCTGACTACTAAAAAGCAGGAGGATATGGTACTGGAAGCAATAAAAGAAAGTGTGACTCTTGAAACAAAAGAAGTTTCACAGGAAGAGTTTAACAAAATGCTTGAAAATTAAGCATACGCCGAACGGCTCAAAGCATATTTTCTTAACTTTGTAAGAATCGGATTCGAACTTGATGATTCGAATTGTTATCAGTTGAACGTCCGATTTTTACAAAGTTTCTTATTTAATGAGGTTATCGTATGAATGACGGAAGAGAATTTCAAAAATATGCCACTAAACACATTGGTATCAGTAGCTTAACCATGCACCGGTACCAATCGGCTTTTACAAACAGCCTGACGCCTTACATCATTGAAGAGCGCCAGTTGAACGTAGCGTCGATGGACGTTTTCTCGCGGTTGATGATGGACCGGATTATTTTTGTGGGAACCCCGATCGACGATTATATTGCCAATATTATCCAGGCCCAGCTGTTATTCCTGGAATCGACTGATCCGACCAAGGACATTCAGATTTATTTCAACACCCCCGGAGGTTCAGTTCATGCCGGCTTGGGTATTTACGACACAATGCAATACATTTCCCCGGATATTGCCACAATCTGTACCGGGATGGCAGCCTCGATGGGCGCGGTATTGCTGACCGCCGGAACGCAGGGGAAACGCTCGGCATTGAAGCACTCGCGCGTGATGATCCACCAGCCGATGGGCGGAGCTCAGGGACAAGCTTCTGACATTGAAATTACGGCTCGCGAAATCATGAAGCTTAAAAAAGAATTATATGATATCATTGCCAAACACAGCGGTAACTCCTACGAGCAGGTCGAAAGGGATGCCGACCGCGATTACTGGATGACTTCGGAAGAAGCCCGGGACTATGGCATGATCGATGAAATTTTAATCAGGAGTAAAGAGTAATCATGGATAAATGTTCATTTTGCGGACGGGAGAAGAAAGAAGTCAATTTGCTGATTGCCGGGCTCGATGGCCACATTTGTGACCGTTGTGTCGAGCAGGCTTATGCCATCGTAGAAGAAGAATTCAAAAAAGAAGACAGTTTCAGCCTTGATGGGATGAAACTACTCAAACCCCGCGAAATAAAAGCATTCCTCGATCAGTATGTGATTGGTCAGGATCATGCAAAAAAAATCCTTTCGGTTGCAGTGTATAACCACTATAAACGATTGGGGCAACCAGTTTCGGACGACGAAACTGAAATCGAAAAATCAAATATCATTCTGGTTGGCGAGACCGGGACCGGGAAAACCCTGTTGGCCCGCACCATCGCCAAAATGCTGCATGTCCCGTTTACCATTGTTGATGCCACGGTGCTTACCGAAGCCGGGTACGTGGGCGAAGACATCGAGAGTTTGCTGACCCGCTTGTTGCAGGCCGCCGATTACAATGTGGAAGCGGCTGAACGCGGTATCGTGTTTATTGACGAAATCGACAAAATTGCCCGTAAAGGCGATAATCCATCGATAACCCGTGATGTATCGGGCGAAGGGGTACAACAAGGTTTGCTGAAACTGCTGGAGGGTTCGATCGTGAATGTCCCGCCGCAGGGAGGCCGTAAACATCCGGAGCAAAAAATGATCCCGGTCAATACGAAGAACATCCTGTTTATTTGTGGTGGCGCATTCGACGGAATCGAGAAGAAAATTGCACAACGCCTGAATACCAAAGTGGTGGGTTACGGGGCACAGAAAACAGCCGACGTAATTGACCGCAGTAACATGTTGCAGTATATTTCGCCCCAAGATTTAAAAGCGTTCGGCCTGATCCCGGAGATTATCGGACGTTTGCCGATGCTGACATACCTGCAGCCACTCGATCGCGATACATTGCGCAACATCCTGACCGAACCCAAAAACTCGCTCATCAAGCAATACATCAAATTGTTCAAACTCGACGATATCGAGCTGAGCTTTGATGAAGAGGCCCTGGAATTTATTGTTGATAAGGCTGTTGAGTTTAAGCTTGGGGCCCGCGGGCTGAGGTCGATTTGCGAAAGTATCATGGTTGACGCCATGTTCGAAACGCCTTCGGAGAACGTGAAGAACATGCGGATCAGTCTGGAATATGCAAAACAGAAATTAGATGCTGGCAGCGTCCAGCGGTTGAAAGCCAGTTAGTAAGTAAGATATTGCAATGCAGCCTTCGGGTTGCATTGTTTGTTTTTGGCGCGTCTATTTCAAGAGTAAGCCAAGCTGCGATTTTTTTGTGTGATGTTTTTTTCGGAATTTCAAAATAGCTCGATTTTTATTCTTCCAGATATTTTTGTGGCAGTTCCTTCGTCGTTTTCGACCCCAGTTCGCGAAGTTTCTCGGCCGAGCGGACTAAGTTCCCACGACCGTCGTTCAGCTTGTTCATGGCTGCGTCGTAAGTTTTTTTGGTTGTGTCAAGGTTGCTGCCAATCTTTTCCATATCGGTAATAAAAGCCACAAATTTATCGTAAAGGGCGCCGCCCTGCCGGGCAATTTCAAGCGCATTGCGTGTCTGGTTTTCCTGTTTCCAGATAGAGGCAATGGTGCGCAGGGTCGCCAGCAGTGTGGAAGGGCTTACCACCACGATCTTGCGTTCCCAGGCAAAGTTGAACAATTCTTTGTCTTCTTCAACCGCTACGCCAAACGACGATTCGATGGGCAGGAACATCAGTACAAAATCGGGCGAGTTCAGGGTCTGGGCCGTCGGGTAGTGTTTTTCACCCAAGCCTTTGATGTGGTTTTTTAACGACAGAAGATGCTCTTTCAGGGCTTGGGACGCTTCGGTTTCATTAGTGGCATTCACATATTTTTCGTAGGCCGTGAGCGAAACTTTCGAGTCGATGATGATGTGTTTCTGGTCGGGAAGCGAAACCACCACATCGGGTTTTATCGTGTCGCCCTCCTGGTTTTTGTCGGTTACCTGAGTGTCGTATTCCCGGCCTTTTTGCAATCCGGAACGCTCCAGAATACGCTCGAGAACTAACTCGCCCCAGTTGCCCTGTGTTTTCGAATCCGATTTCAGGGCTTTGGTCAGGTTGCGGGCCTCGTCGCTGATTTTTTCGTTCAACTCGTGCAGCTTTTTCAGCTCGGCTTTCAGGTCGGTCTGGTCTTTTAAGCCTTTTTCGTAGGTGTCTTCTACTTTTTTCTCGAACAATTGCAGCTTTTCTTTCAGAGGCATCAGTATTTCACCAATATTTTTCTGGTTAGCCTGGGTAAATTCTTCGGAATTTCGTTTCAGGATTTTTGTAGCGATGTTTTCAAATTCGGTGGTAAATTTTTTCTGCAATTCTTCCAATTCGGCCTTTTGGGTTTGCAGTTTCTCCTGAAGGTTGCGGTACTCGGCTTCGGCGCGGGCCAGGCGCTGGCTTTGCTGGTCGTTGGTTGTCCGGAGCGACGAAATTACGTTGTTTAACTCCTCTTTTTCGGCCAGCAGGGTTTTGTTGCGGTCTTCAAAAAGCGATTTCTCTTTTTCGAGTTCAAACCGTTGTTGGGCAAATTGTTGTTCCCGGTTAAGTTTTTCGCGTTCGGCGTCGGCCAATTGTTTCTGGGTTTTTGCTTTCAGGATAAAAAATGCAACGACGGCGCCAAGCACCAGGCCGGAGAATAAAAACAAGATTTCCATGCGTGATATTTTGAAGCTAAAAATACAAAAACGAAGTTTTAGCGATTAACACAAGGAATTGTTTTTATTTTTAGTCCTGATTTTTTTACCAACCAATCACCATGGATGTCCGAATTGAAGAAAGCTGGAAGATTCTTCTGCACGAGGAGTTTGATAAGCCGTATTTTCAGAATTTATCAGAATTTGTGCGCAGCGAATATCGTACGCAAACAGTTTATCCTCCCGGAAGATTGATATTTAATGCCTTTGACCAGTGCCCGTTCGATCGGGTAAAAGTGGTCATAATCGGGCAAGACCCGTACCACGGGCCGGGGCAGGCACACGGCTTGTGTTTCTCGGTAAACGACGGAGTTGAATTTCCGCCTTCGCTCCGGAATATTTTTAAAGAAGTTCAGCAGGATACCGGGGCGCCCATTCCAAAAAGCGGGAACCTGGAACGCTGGGCGCGGCAGGGGGTGTTGCTCCTGAACGCTACCCTGACTGTCAGGGCCCACCAGGCCGGATCACACCAGCGGAAGGGCTGGGAACAGTTTACCGATGCCGTGATCCATAAAGTGGCCGACCTGAAAGAGCATGTCGTGTTTATCCTGTGGGGCTCGTATGCTATCAGTAAAGGCGCGTTTGTCGATCAGCAAAAACATTTGGTGCTGACTTCGGTACACCCTTCGCCTTTATCGGCAGCCCGCGGTTTTTTTGGCAATCATCATTTTTCCAAAGCCAACCAGTATCTGGCACAGCACGGCAAAGAGCCGATCGTGTGGTAAATTCAATTTGTCAGCTAAAACTTCAGGGTGTAGCTCACCGAAGGGATGATCGGCAGGAAACTGCTTTGATACAGGACTGTCGTGTGGTCGCCACGCCAGGGTTTCCGTTCTTTGTAAAAATAGTAAAACGGGTTTTGGCGGTTGTAAACATTGTAGATTCCGATTGTCCAGATGCGTTCTTTCCCGTAGGCTTTTTTGGTATGCGTGAACCCAATGTCCATCCGGTGATACGCTTTCATCCGGAATGAGTTTTTGGGCCCGTAATATTCGCCGGTTTCGCGGGTTGAGTAAAGATTAGACGATGATGTGTACTCGCTGTTTGTGATGACATTCATTTTCCCGAGCGCCAGGGTAATGGGATACCCCGAGCCGTAGGTCCAGGCCGCCGAAAAGTTCCACGAATCGGAAAGGGGGATGTTGATCACGGCGTTGAACTGGTGCCTTCGGTCGTATTCAAAAGGGTACGTTTCCCCGAAATTGATGTTCCGGAATGTCCGGTCGGATTTTGCCAGCGAGTAGCTGATCCAACCTGTGATGAGCCCTTCCTTCTTATTCAGGAAAAGCTCCAGCCCTTTTGAGGTGCCGGTTCCGTTTTTCTCAACCCGTTTTTGCCAGTCAACAGCATTTCCCTGGAAAACCTCTCCTTCTTTAAAGCTGATCAGGTCTGATAATTTTTTGTAATAGAGTTCGGCCGAGAAATCGAACATGCCGAATTGTTTATCAATACCCACGGCAAGTTGGCGTGATTTACCGGGCGGGATACTGGCTGTGGCAGGCACCCAGAAATCGGTCGAGAACCCGGCTGTCGGGTTGCTGAGCATGTGCATAAACTGGTGCATTTCGGTATAAGAGGCTGTCAGGCTGGTTTTGTTCAGAAGAGGAACGCTGGCCGACAACCGGGGTTCGGCATAAATGTATTTCCCCCCTTCGGGGAAAAAGCAGGCAAGCCTTCCCCCGAGGTTGAACCGGATGCGCCGCAGATCGACCTGGTTCTCCAGATAGGCAAATTGTTCCCAGGCTGTGATCGAATGGTTTCCGAATGACGTGTCTGAATAGGTTTGTCCTTTTTCCGAACTTTCTGAACGGTTTATGCCCGGGTCAAGCAAATGGAAGGTTGTCCCGACTCCGCCTTTCAGGTGGTACCAGTTGGCCCCAAAATAATCGAAATCAGCGCTTAGCCCGAAATCGTTGATCCGGCTCAGAAACTGGTTCGACATGCGGATGTCCTCCGAATTGTCACGGTATTTGTCTAAATCCAGAAAGCGGTACCGGGTATAAGTCAGTTTAAGGTCGGGAACCAGGGCCGGCGACCAGGTGTGGTTCCAGCGAAAAGCGCTCAACAGGTTGCCCCACTTGAGGCTTTGGGTCGATTTATTATCTGGTCCCAGCAGTTTGTCTTTGTATTTTTGGGTTAGCTTGTCGTCGCCGGCATAAATGCTGAAGAAGAGTTTGTTGTGCTCATCGGCCTGATAGGTGAATTTCGAGTTCAGGTCGTAAAAATTATAGCCGACCGAATAGCCTTTAAACGCCAGATAAGATGCCGGTCGCATCAGAAAATCGAGCCAAAAGCGGCGCAGGGAAACAATATAGCTGCCTTTTCCCCGGGCAAAAGGCCCTTGTTGCCCGTATTTTCCTGAAAGCAGGCCAATACTTACGGTGCGCTGTGTTTTTTTCTGGTCGCCCTCATTCAGTTGGACGTCCAGGACCGACGACAACCTTCCGCCAAACCGGGCCGGAAAACCGCCTTTGTAGAGCTTGAAATTCTTCACGGCATCGGGGTCGAAAATGGAAACAAAGCCGCCAATGTGGTTCACGTAGTATAGTGGCGACCCGTCGAGCAATATCAGGTTTTGATCAGAGCCTCCGCCTCTCACGTACATCCCGGCTTTGCCTTCAGTCCCGCCTTGTATGCCGGGCAAAAACTGGTAACTGCGCATCAGGTCGGGCTCGCCGAGCAGAGCCGGCATTTTTTTGATTTGTGCCACCGGAATTTCAGTGAGGTTGGTACCGAAACGGTTTTCCGTCGGGATTTGCCCGGCTACGGTTATTTCGCCCAGCTCGATCCCTTTTTCGAGCAGGAAGTCGATAGCCTGGCTGTTGTTCCCGGCGATTTTTACATTTTTCGGTTTGTACCCGATGTACGAGCAGACCAGTGTTTGGGGGCCTTCCTGCGGAAGCATGAACGAATAATAACCGGAGTTATTGGTCGCAACGCCGGTTGTTGTGCCTTGAATAAAAATGTAGGCGCCAATCAGGGGTTCGCCGGTTTCCGAATCGCGGGCAGTTCCGTACAAACGGGTCGACTGCCCGGACACATAGCCGGACAATCCGAGCAGGAGCAGGATAATAAATCGTTTCAAGGACTGGAGGTTTAATTTTCGGTGACTACTTTTCGTGAACTTCTCATGTACCCGGCAAAAATGCCCAGGCCGTTTTGTATGTTGGTGTACAGCGGTACCGGTTCGTAGGGTTCAAAAGGGTCCTGGTACGTATAAGGTTTATGTTTTAATAATCTTTTTTTGTAATGGTATCCTGAATAAGTGTATGTTTCGAGGTAAATTATTGAGTTGATATAGTCGTAGTCGCAGCAATCGCCAACATTAAAACGCAGTTTGTATTCCTGTCCGGTAAATATTTCATCGTTGAATATCAGGAACTCCGGATAGTCGCTTAAACTTATCCCTTCGGCAACAATGGCCGGGTCGGAAGAAAACATATGAGATGGCCACCATTTTTGCGAATAAGTGCCATAATCATAATTCATCAATCCATAATAATTGGCGCCAATGGTGTCTTTAAAAGCTACGGCAATTTCGTCATACGTCAGGCCGTCGTCATAGACGCCTGCATTTCTCCGGAGTTCGATACCCCTGATCGGGACTTTGGCCGGGAGCGAGTCGGTTGCCGTTGCCGTAGGGTAGCCCGGAACCGAAACCTCGACGGAATATGCCTTTCCCCGTTGCGGCACGATGTTTTTATTCGAGTATAGCCCGTTCCCCGTGTGGGGCAGTTGTCCGAGCAAATTGCCATCGGCGAAGATTTTTACCGTGACATTAGTCTGGGCGCGATCGGTGGTGTCGGGGTAGGCCGCCAGCCGGCTTACATCGACCATGAAAGCCTGCCCTTCGGTGAAAAAGCAATTTACGACCAACTGTTTCGGGATTTGGTCGGTATCCATTTCAACTTCCCGGATGCAGGAAACAGGAAGGACAAGCAAGAATAGAATATAAAGTTGGCGCATAAAGAAGTTTGAAAAAAGGTCGAATACTATATTTTGTTTGCTTCAGAGCAGGAATATTCAGAAGAACCATTAAATAATCAATTACCTATTTATCAGACCGAATCCACGTTATAGCCTGTATTTTAGTCGGAAAGCCCATAGGGGCCTTGCGGAGGAAGTTACCCAGAAGCTCCGTTCGGCATTGATACCCCAATGTTCATTAAAATAATAATCGATGCCAGGGGCAAAAGTCAGATCATGCATGAAATATGGATCTTTGAATGTTTTCTGATACGACATACTTAAAACATAGCGGGGACTGGCGTAGAACCCCAGCCTTGAACAGATTTTCTCGTTATTCGTGATGATAGGTATGAGGTTTAGCTTGTAACCTGTTGACCAGCGAAGAGTACGGTAGGGGCCGTATGATTTGGGCAACTTTTGGTAAGTCAACTGGGTTTCGAAGGCCGATAATTTCGATACTTTGAATTCAAGGCCGACTTCGGGATAAGCTCTGGAAAGGCACCAGTTATGAAAATATTGCGCGCCGCCTTCCAGAATAAATTGCGTATGTGGTGTGGTTTGCGAAAAAGCGGTGATACTTAAAAAGAAAACAAAGAGTCCGTAATAAAAGTGTTTAAGCATAGTTAGTGAATTTAGAATTGATAAAATATTATACCGGCCTTGATTGATTTAAAGGACGGTATCGGGTTATAACGTTTTTAGTATTGGTGGCACTCAATCATTATTCTTGCAGAATTAATGGTAGAATTACTGAAGAATTGCCAATAAAAAATAACATTTAACCGGAACCCGACTAATCTTCGGGTATTTATGTAAGGTCTTACTTCTAATTCCGTCGGGTTATTAGCTGAACGGTCGTAAACAATATTGTTTTGGTAATAATCTCTTTTAAAGAAACAGCGTGATGTTATGGGATGACCATCTTTGGGAACATCAGTTGGTGTTTGGTCAAGAGGTGTGTCGACAGTTTCTTGTCTAAATAGAAAAACTTGGCGATTGTCTTCTGAAAATATTTTGGCAACCAGCGTATTGTATATTCCATACTTATTGTAATCGCATTTCGCAGCAATCGAGCTTGGGAAGCTGAAAGCCTGTTCTTCTTGTCCGCAATAGCCCGCTGTACTTTTTAGTTGTGGTTCGCCGTCTAATATTGCAAAAACATTGTCATCAAAGGAAAATTGTTGATGTTCGCTCTCGGTTAAGGTCGCGTTTTTGTTCCCACAGAATCCAGTTTTCACAGAATATGAGTCAACAACTTTATTGGCAGGATCAATTTTGAACAGATGATTCCCGACAACGATTTCAAAATCCGGGTTTAAAACACTTGCGAATATTTTATCGTCAACCGGACAAAGGGCAAAATTCTCTTCGTATTTGCCCCAAAGTGATTTGAACCCTGTTTGTTTTTCAAAATCAGAAAAAGAAATCCCGTCCTGCGCCAGATAATCGAGTACTTTTTGATATTCGGCTTCTGTTTCAAACACCAAATGATTGTCCTCAACCGAAAAATGGATTGCGGCCAGTTTAGGGTCAAGTGAATCTTGAGTTTCCAATCCAGACTCGTCTTTCTGACAAGCATTAAATACTGTTAAAACCATAGCAATTCCTGCCATAAGCATAAATTTTTTCATACTTTTGAACTGTTTGTGGTGAGGTTAGTTGGAGCTAACCTCACCGGTTATACAAATGATTGTTATAAACCCGGTTTCTTTTATAAGGGCCGGGTTTTTTCCCTTCTGTATTTTTCCCAATAAAAATCTCCTGGCGTTTTTTTTCTTTTTCAAAATTTGCCCCGGCGAAGAAAACCATTCGGCAATCTTCGCTTGTCATAATACACAACCACCCTTATGGTTGCACTTTTTGCAAACACTCCCCCAATTCCACCCTGTTTATAAACTGGCACACAGAAACGTGCGCCTTTTTGCACGAAAAGGCAAACATCATGTAAAGGTGGAGGCAAATATAATCATGCTTTATTGAACTTCGGGTTATGCTTTGATAATTTTTATGGGGGGTAATTTAGAGCCTGTCTAAATTATAAAAATAAAAAGGCGCAGCCGGAAAGCCGGTGCGCCTTCTCTTCAGCCTGATTTATCAATTATACTTTATACACAATCGAGTTTATGTTCATGCCGGCGCCAACCGAGCAGAGAATGATGCAGTCGCCGGGGTTGATTTCCTGTCCGTCCATTTTGCCTTTCATCACCAGATCGAGCAGGGTAGGGACAGTGGCGGTTGACGAGTTGCCCAGAAAGCGGATACTCATAGGCATGATTCCCTCCGGAATTTCGGTTTCGCCATACAGTTTGAACACACCTTTCAGGATGGCTTCGTCCATTTTTTCGTTGGCCTGATGGATCAGCACTTTTTTGATGTCCTTCAACTGAAGCCCGGCTTTTTCAATACTGTCTTTTACCAGAGCCGGCACATGCGATAAGGCATAAACATATACTTTGTGCCCGGCCATTTTGATGTACAGGTCGTTCTGGTCGGCTTCTTCGTTGAATGACGGGCCAAACGCCAGGTAGCCGGTTGTTGCCCCGCCGTCGGACCGGCTTGAGTGGCTCAGGATGCCGGTTGGCTGGTCGCTTTCGACAGCTTCAACGAGCGTAGCCGCAGCACCGTCGGCGTAGATCATCGAGTCGCGATCGTGCGGATCGGAAACGCGCGACAGGATATCGGCGCCAACAACCACCCCGCGTTTGAACATCCGGCTTTTGATGTAAGCATCGGCGATGATCATGCCCTGGGTCCATCCGGGGCATCCGGAAATTACATCGTGTGCTATGCAATACGGGTTTTTAATGTGCAACTTGGCTTTCACGCGGTTGGCTAAGCCGGGCAGTGTGTCAACCCGGGTCGATCCGGGAGCGGTATCGCCGAAGTTGTGCCCAACAATAATAAATTCAAGTGTTTCGGGGTCAACTCCTGACGATTCGCAGGCATCTTTTATGGCAAAGGCAGCCATGTCGGAAGTGACCACCTCGTTGCTGGCCCAGCGCCGTTCGCCTATGTTGGTTATTTCCTGGAATTTCTGGATAATTTCTTCGTTATTTTTTTCAAACGGCTTTTTAGTTGCCGTATCGAAAAACGTATAATTCAGGAAATGATCGTTGTGTATGATTTCAGTCGGAATGTAACTTCCGGTCCCAATAATCCGGGTATAAACCTGTTTTGTCATAACCTATGTGTTCGTTAGCCGCGCGGGCCTTGGTAATTATATTGTTTCAGTTCAAATTTGTTGCCGTCGAAAACGCCATACGAGAAAAAGTTAATCCAGTCTCCCAGGATGATGAAATTCGACTTTTCTCCGATCGGTTTATTCAGGAGAAGGTGACGATGCCCAAATACGAAATAGGCGATGTCTTCTTTCTCTGCGATCGACTTTGCAAATATATAGATTCCTTCTTTGTTTTCGCCTTTAAATGCGGCGCCTTCAATTCCTTTCGAAATCCGGCTGTGTTTCGACCAGTTTGTGCCGACCCATAAGGCAAAATTGGGGTGCAGCCGGGCAAACAACCATTGCAGAGGTTTGCATGTGAATATTTTTTTCAGGAGCAGATAGCCTTTGTCGTCGGGGTCGAGCCCGTCGCCGTGGGCCAAAAAGAATTTTTTCCCGAAAAGTTCTGTGCGGAAAACATCGCGGTGTAAAGTCAGCCCGATTTCCTGCGGAAGATAATCGAAGACCCAGACGTCGTGGTTGCCGGTGAAAAAGTGGATTTCAATTCCGGAGTCGGCCATTTCGGCCAGTTTCCCCAACGTGCGGGTAAAACCGCGCGGAACAACTTTGCTGTATTCGAACCAGAAGTCGAAGATGTCGCCCATTAGGAACAGTTTGGCTGCGTCGTTCCGGATCAGGTCGAGCCATTGCACAAAAGCCTTTTCGCGTTCCCGGTTGTTCGAAAGGGCCGGCGCCCCGAGGTGGATATCGGAAACGAAATATATTTTATTGCGGATGTTTGCCAAAAGATTGATTTTTCAGGCGACAAAATATACAATCGTTATTTCAGGATGCTGCCAACAGCCTTGTCGAGCGCAGGGCCTTTAAGGTTCTTGCCCACAATAACTCCCTCTTTGTCAAGCAGGTAATTGAATGGCAGCGTTTGTATGTTGTAGGCGTTTACGGCGGCTATGCTGCCTCTCATATCTCCCACATTGATCCAGTTTAGCCCGTCTTCGCGAATGGCATTGACCCATTCGTTTTTTTCCTGGTCGATGGAAACCTGGTAAATTTCGAACCCGCGATTTTTATACTTGTTGTAGAGTTCAACCAGTGCCGGGTTCATAATCCGGGAAGCGCGGTCGCGGGCCGACCAAAATTGCAGCAACACCACTTTTCCCTGCAGCGACGAAAGCGAAACCTGGGTCCCGTTCATGTCTGGGAGCTTGATGTCTGGAGAATTTGCCCCGGCTTTTTGGATGAGCTGCTGCATTTTTATACTCTTCTCCGAGCTCATCAGGCGCACCGTGTTGGCGTAAAGCGCTTTGACATGCTCTGATTTCGGATAGATCGAATTGAGCGCCGATGCTGCTACTTTTAACGACTGTAGGTCCTGAACAACATAATTTGCATCGTCGAATTTCTGGTACAACGCCAAAATCGACGACATCGAGAATGGGTTTTTTTGAACGAAGTTGGTCGAATAATCAACCTGTTCTTTTATAATTTGCTGGCATTCGGTTTCCCACTCGGCATTTTTTTCGTTGAAATTGGGGCGGTTTCTGAAAATCACCTGCAGCGAATGAATGGAGTCGAGCTTTAGCTTGGTGGTGGTCAGTTTCTTGTTTAGTTCCTGAACCAATTGGGAACCCGGCGACCCGATCACGGCATAGTCGCGTGAGAAATTGGCGGCGTCTCCAAACACCTGCACATGCTCGGCCGAATCGACCAGCAGGGTGATGAAATTTTTCTCGGACAAACGAAGCAAAAAGAAATTGGGGTAACCAATTTGTCCGGTAAATTTAAATTCTCCCTTTTTGCTGATTTTGACCGAATCAATCGGTTGCGATGAGGAAACCCGCAATTCGTCGAGGTAAATGTATTTGCCTGCGGCATTGGTAATTTTACCTTCAATGACATAATCAGTTTTTTTGCTGCATGCAAAAACCATCGTAGCGACAGCAACCAGTAGAAGAATTTTTTTCACAGCCGTTCGTTTTTGTTTTTATCAATAAGGCGTAAAAATAATAATTTCGGTTTCACGAGATCCCGGCAGTTTGAAGTTTTGGAACATTGACTGTGATTTATTGGTTTTAATTCCGGAGAAAAACTCAGAATCCTTATTTTTGGCAAAATTCTAAAACGATCAGGTTTTGAAGATTTACAACGATCCGGAACAACTCGAAGCCAGAAACCCGGTGGTAACCATCGGGACATTTGACGGGGTACACAGCGGGCATAAAAAAGTGATTGCCCGCCTGAAGGAAATTGCCCGCAAGGTGGATGGAGAAACGGTTATTTTCACGTTTTACCCGCATCCCCGGATGGTGCTGTTCCCGGAAGAAAACAACATCCGGTTGTTAACAACCCTCGATGAGAAAATTGCGTTGTTCGAGCAGGCCGGCATTGATCATTTGATCGTATTTCCGTTCACCCGCGAGTTTTCGCAATTGAGTTATTCCGATTTTGTAAAGCAGGTCTTGGTCGATAAGATCCACACGCATCACTTGGTTGTTGGGTACGATCATAAATTTGGGAAAAACCGTGAAGGGGGCTATGAATTTCTTCAGAAGTGTGCCGCAGAATACGGGTTCAGCATCGAAAAATTAGACGTGTTGCTGATCAACGAAACCAATGTCAGTTCGACTAAAATCAGGAAAGCGCTCGACGAGGGAAATATCGTGAAAGCCAACCGCTACCTGGGCTACCGGTTTACGTTGCACGGCACTGTGATCGAAGGGCAAAAGCTGGGGCGACAGATCCAATTCCCAACGGCCAATGTGCAGTCGTCCGACCCCTATAAAATTATTCCCGGGCATGGTGTTTACACGGTCCTGGTCAGGGTGAACGGGCAAACCTACAAGGGCATGCTGAACATTGGGTCGCGCCCGACAGTGAATACCAATGCCGACCATCGCAGTATTGAGGTGCACATTCTCGATTTCAACGAAAATATCTACGGAAAGCCGATCGAGCTTTTGTTTTTCGGAAAAATCCGTGACGAAAAGAAATTTACATCCTTGCAAGCGCTCCGCGAACAGCTGGAAAAAGACCGCGTAACCACACTGAGCTACTTTGGCCTGTACCCGCCCAAGTAAAATCGTTAAATGTCAATTGGTAAATGGTCAATCCTGCTGGCTGTTTTATCTAACTTTTATCAATCTTGCCGGAAGTGGGACCCGGATGTAAAAGATTGTCGGAAAGTGATATATTTGCGGCTCAATTAAAAAAAACAGCATGATTTCAGTTGACGGGGTTACAGTTGAGTTTGGCGGATCGGCCCTCTTTTCAGATATTTCATTTGTAATTAACGAGAAAGACCGGATTGCCCTGATGGGGAAAAACGGCGCCGGAAAATCAACCCTGTTAAAGGTTATTGCCGGTGAACGCCAGCCGACGCGCGGGCGTATCTCGGCCCCCAAAGATGCCGTGATTGCCTACCTGCCGCAGCACCTGATGACTGAAAACCAACGCTCGGTTTTTGAAGAAGCTTCGCAGGCCTTTGCCCGGATTTTTGCCATGCAGGCCGAGATCGAAGACCTGAACAACCAACTGGCTGTCCGTACCGATTATGAATCGGAAAGCTACTATGCCCTGATCGAGCAGGTGTCGGCCCTGAGCGAAAAGTTCTACTCGATTGAGGAAATCAACTACGAAGCCGAAGTTGAAAAGATCTTGCTGGGGCTGGGTTTTACGCGCGAAGACTTTACGCGCCCGACCAGCGATTTTAGCGGCGGGTGGCGCATGCGAATCGAATTGGCCAAGATTCTGTTGCAGAAGCCTGATTTGATTTTGCTTGACGAGCCGACCAACCATCTCGACATTGAGTCGGTGCAGTGGCTCGAAGATTTCCTGATCAACAGTTCGAAGGCCGTGATTGTGATTTCGCACGACCGGGCTTTTGTCGACAACATCACGACCCGCACTGTCGAGGTGACCATGGGCCGCATTTACGACTACAAAGTAAACTACTCCAAATACCTGGAACTCCGGAAGGAACGCCGCGAACAGCAGCAAAAAGCTTACGATGAGCAGCAGAAGATGATCGCGGAAACGACCGAGTTTATCGAGCGTTTCAAGGGTACTTACTCGAAAACACTCCAGGTGCAGTCGCGCGTGAAAATGCTGGAGAAACTCGAACTGGTTGAGGTGGACGAGGAAGATACCTCGGCGCTCCGCCTGAAATTCCCGCCTTCGCCGCGCTCCGGGAATTACCCGGTTATCTTGGAAGATGTATCGAAAAGTTACGGCGACCACCTGGTATTCAAAAACGCTTCGCTGACACTGGAACGGGGCGAGAAAATTGCGTTTGTCGGGAAAAACGGCGAAGGGAAATCGACACTGGTTAAAGCGATCATGAAAGAAATTGATCACGAAGGCCGTCTGTCCATCGGGCACAATGTGATGATTGGCTACTTTGCCCAAAACCAGGCTTCGCTGCTCGATGAAGAACTGACAGTTTTCCAGACCATCGACGATGTGGCCAAAGGCGAGATCCGGACAAAAATCAAGGACATTCTCGGAGCGTTCATGTTTAGTGGCGACAACATCAATAAAAAAGTAAAAGTGCTTTCCGGAGGGGAACGAACCCGTCTGGCCATGATTAAGTTGTTGCTTGAACCGGTGAACCTGTTGATACTGGACGAGCCAACGAATCACTTAGACATGCGAACGAAAGATATCCTGAAAAGCGCCCTTCAGGATTTTGACGGAACATTGATCTTAGTTTCGCACGACCGCGATTTTCTGGACGGGCTGGTGCACAAAGTGTATGAGTTTGGGAACAAGCAGGTCAAAGAGCATCTGGGCGACATTAAAAGCTTCCTTCAGAAAAAGAAACTCGACAACCTGCGCGAACTGGAACGAACGAAAAAATAGAAGTAACATTAATTTGTTAGTATCAAGCTGCAAGTATCAAGCTAAGAAACTGTTTAAATTTTATTTGTCCCTCATACTCATCCCTGTCGCACCTTCGATGCGCCGTCCCTCTCTATGTATAGAGAGGGGAAAAGACCGGTTTACCGGGCTTGGGATGAGTGAAAAATGATAAAATTAAGTTTTAAATTTTCCGATGAACTAATTTTAAACAGGCTCTAACAGTTTTTGTCTTACGACTTAATTTGCTACGATTCAATCCTTCTGTCTCATTACTCACGTCTTGTTACTCGCTACTTTCTGATGAGCTTCGTGATTTTGAAGGCGATATCGGTAAAGATGATCCTCGGGTTTCCGTTCATGGAAATGTGCAGATAGGCTGTTTCCATGACCTCGGTCAGTTGCAAAATGTTGCGTTCGTTGATAAATGGCGAAAACCGTTTCGAAAATTCTTCTTCCGGGGCATCCATAAAAACCAGGTCGCGGTTTTTCAGGTTGGCCACGAAGTTTTCGCGCAAAAGCCCGAGCGAATAAAGCAGAAAGCTTTTTTGTCGTTCGCGTCCGATGTTGGCCAGCGAGTCGACCCACGAAAAGATGTCCAGAAATTTGCGCCCATAGGTAAAACGCATGAGTTCTTTAAAGCGTTCGAGGTTGAACAGGGTCTGGTCGTCGGGGGCGAGCAGTTCGAGCGCTTTGCGGTAATTGCCGCGTGCCAGGTGCACCAGGGTGGCGATGTCTTTCCCTTCGGCTTCGGGGTCCTGTAGCAGGGCGGCAGTCATGGCTTCGGGTTCGATAGGCGGGACTTTGATTAGCTGGCAGCGCGAGCGGATGGTGCTGATAATTTCTTCTTCGTCGTCGGTAACCAGTAAAAATAAGGTTTTTACTGGCGGCTCCTCGATCATTTTCAGTAGTTTATTGGCACAGGCATCGTGCATTTTTTCCGGCATCCAGATGATCATTACCTTGTACTCCGATTCGAATGATTTCAAGCTTAATTTCCGGATAATTTCTTCGCTCTGGTGCGAATAGATCAGGCCCTGTGCATTTTCAACGCCAATGGTGTTAAACCACTGGTCGAGGCTGAAGTATGGATTTTGGGCAATCATCGTGCGCCATTCGGCTATAAAATTGTCGCTTACAGGCTCTTTGAACTTGGGTGTCTTTACCACCGGGAACACAAAATGCAAATCCGGATGGATCAGTTTGGCATATTTTTTACACGACGGGCATTCGCCGCATGAGTCATCGGTTTGTTTATTGGTGCACGAAACATATTGTGCATAAGCAATGGCGAGTGCCAGCTTTCCGGTGCCTTCCGGCCCGGCAAACAATTGGGCATGGCTGACCCGTTCTTCGCTGACAGCCTGGATTAACCGCTTTTTCGTTGCTTCCTGACCGATAACTTCTTTAAAAAACATAGGCTGATTTTAGTTGTTGGCCAAAAATAGTAAATCCACGTTCGAAAACGACGCTCCTGAACGAAGATTTATCCGGAGGGATATGTTTCAGTGCGGAGGGATTAAATATTTTCGTTTATTCCGGGTTATTGCAGAAAGAGATGATTTTTCCTTTTTACTTTTGCAGTCCGATGAACCGACGACATGGAATTATCCGGAATTAAAAATATCATCTTCGACCTGGGCGGCGTTTTGTTGAACATCGACCCGCGCAGAACCATTGATGCATTTGCCCGATTGGGAATGCCCCAGTTCATTAACGACCGTGGTTCGAGCTATGCGCACGACGTGTTCTTGCGCATGGAACAGGGGCAAATTTCATCGGACGAATTTCGCAGCGGCATCAACCAATTACTTCCCCAAAAAGCAACCGACGACCAGCTTGACGCGGCTTGGACTGCCATGATCCTGGATTTTCCGGCAATCCGGATCGAGATTCTCCGAAAGCTGGCAACTGAGTTTGGCATTTACCTGTTCAGCAATACCAACGAAATACATATCCGTCATTTTCACCGCAAGTTTAAGCAAGAACACGGGCTTGATTTTCCGACCTTGTTTCAGAAAGACTTCTACTCGCACGAGATTGGCATTCGCAAACCAGCTCCGGAATCGTTTTTCAAAGTTCTTTCGGAGGCAAACCTGATTGCCCGGGAAACTCTTTTTATTGACGATTCAGAAGAAAATATCCACGGCGCCGCCCAAACCGGATTGCAAACCTTTTGGCTGAAACCGGGGATGACATTGGAAGAGGTTTTTAAGTATGATTTTTAATCAGGGCTTCTTAGTTACGTGAAACCCTGTGTGGAGGTGGGGCCCTGAGTGTAGCCCATGCTCCTAAAAATCGTAGCGCAAGCCGGCGTGCCACTGTAGCCCCGGGCCATAAAAGACCCGGTTCCCGGAGTATTGCAGCGGATCGGGCAAGTTGGTTTGCGAACGTTCAATGTAATCATGGTTCAGCAAATTCCTTGCACCGGCTGAAAAACTCAGCGAATGCGATTTTCGGAGTTTTATCCGGTAGCTGATGCTGGCCCCCAGTAAATCATATTTCGGGAGTTGCAATTGTTCAAATTCATGGCGATCGGTCAACCCATCGAAATCGTGCGGGCCGAATGGCGCATACAACTTACCGGCCCGGTAATAATTTATTTTGAACAGCCATTTGTAGTTGGGCTGCCATTCGGCCTCGGCAAACAAGGTAAACTGTGGTGCATTGGCCACTTTTACATTCCGAAGCCACAACTCTTTCACATCGGTCTCCTCTTTCAGGGCATCGTACAAATGGACAGTAGCATCTTTATTGTACCGCCAATCGCCCAACGAACCGGTCAGGTTTAGCTGAATATTTCTCCGGAGTTTGTAGTTTACCTGCAATTCGATCCCCTGGTGAACCTGTTTCAGTCCGTCCACGATTCCGAGCGCTTCATCCGCAGCCAGATTATCATAGCGGATCATCGGGCGGTTTGAGATTGTTGACTGGTATCCGGTTAGATTCACCGCTAAACGCCAGCTATAATAACCATAACCGAGTTCGGCTACGGAAACCTGCTCGTTTTTGGCCTGTGGGTTTTGCCAGTTGTCTCCGGAGGGGAATATTGCATTGAAGTGTGGCTGGTAGCTCCCGTAGCTGGCCCGCAACCGAACTTCGTGATGCTTTCCAAGCCGCGAACTCATTCCCATCTGGACGCGTCCGCCAACCTGGTTAACCTGATCGCTTTTGCGGAGTAACCCGTTTGAAATGTAGTTAAAATGATCAATCCGCTGGTTTGTCCGGAGTGACGTGGCTCCTTTGGCAAACCAGTTAAACCCGGTTTTCAGATAATCCATCCGGAGCGATAATCCGGCCGATTGAATGGCTGCCTCGTAATAATAATCGGCTTTATCGGCCGAACCAAAATGCGCAAACAGATCCGGAGCTAACCAACTTGTAACCGAGTAACCATCCGGGCGATTGATGTCAGAATAACTATGGTATCCGTCGGCCCCCAGCAAATCGGCAACAGCCCCAAAATGGTTGGCCCGGTAATTCTGATAATCTACACCAACACTGGCCTTCAACAGCTTGCTGAAATTATGTGCCAGCATCGAGCGTCCGCCAATCTGGAGCGCATCGGTTACCGCGACCATGGTGGTAAAACCTTCGGTTTGTGAATTAAAATAACTTCCGTTTTCATCGGGGAGCCTGGCGCTGCCCAATTCAGCAATTTCTTCGCCTATATTCCATGAAACCAGCTGATCAAGCGGATACAATCCGTTTGCATCGCGCTTGACTGAATCGAATGGGAATCCGTTAAACCCGCCTCCGGGATAAAGTTGTCCCTGTCGGTTCATCAGCGCAAAAAGTTGTGTGGTGAGCCGGGTTTTTACACGGGCATGCCAGTAATGGGTCAGGCTTACCAGGGGCGCATACCCGAAATTGGTACTAAACGAATAGGGCTTATCGGTTTGGTAGCCCCACTGACTGTTGTATTTGGGGCCATATTGTACATACGAAGCAACCGGATCGGCTGCAAACCGGGTGTTGTGTTGCTGGGTGTTGCCCATGGCCACAAACGACAAGGTGTGGCGGTGATTAAATTCCTTTTGTAAATTGAGCCTGAACCCGTATTGTTCAAAGTCGGTATTGTCGGCTAAACCATCGCCGGCTGTGCGTGAAAACTGGAACGATGAAGCGAACCCGTTTTTCGACAACCCCGGGTTGATGGTCACGGATGTTTTCATATATCCGTCGTTTCCCATCGAGGCTAACACACTAAAGCCGCCCTTTTGAGTGGGAGGCACTGAAAGCAGGTTCATAAAACCTCCGGAGGCCGTAATGCTTTGCATGGTAGCCGACTGTCCCAGCGTTATTTGTGCTTGTCCGACCCAATCGGCCAGACTTTGCTGCAGGTTGCTGCTAATCAATCCGTTTTCCGGATTATTCAGGATAATGCCATCGAGTGCCACCGAGGTTTGATCAGCTTCATTTCCACGGAACCCGATTTGTGAATCGCCATACCCGCCCCCGTAGCTAAAAAATGAAGAAGACGGAACCGATTGAAATTGCTCATAGAATTCCTGATCGCCAACCCGCTCTGATGTTTCCAGTGGAATAAAATTGGACAGTCGGTATGGTGGATGTTTCATGTTCTCGATTACCGACAGACTGCGTTGCTTGGTCCGGTTCACCGCATTGGCTGCCAGTTTGATGGTCCCGACCGGCGTGGTGATGCCGTCGTAAACCGATACGTTGAAACTTTCACCAAAATATCCGGGATGGTTAATTTCCATCATATAATAGTTGGCATCAAGTTTAATCCGGAAGTTTCCCTGCATGTCGGTGTAGGCAAAAATTGGCGTACCCCGAAACGTGATTATTGCGCGGACCAACGGCTCTCCAAATTCTTCGTCAATCACCTGTCCGGTCAATATCCCCCCGCCGTGCGATTGGGGGTTAAGCGACTCCCGTTGTTCTTTCCTGTATTTATTTTTTTTGGAAAGGCTTTGCCCAAAACCAAGGGGACAAACTCCGATGATCAGGAGAAACGTTAAACCAGCTACCAACCACGCACGAGAGGGGCGATACGCATTAAATGGGCTCATTTCCTGCTTATTTATACCTTGCATTTCAGTTGTTTTCATGGCTTCCTGAAATTTGTAAACCCGCGAAAATACATCGCACAATACAATCAACGGACGGTTTACCCTAAAATTGCCGTTCGGCACTAAATTCATCCGGAGCATATCCGCGAAAAAAAAACGCCGGATTGATCGGCCGGCGCTTTTGCAAATCTGGATATTTGATATCTTCTGATTTATTTTTCGTCGTTCATCCAGCCTAATTTGCTAAAAAGCCAGAAAATCAACGATAATACAACGCCAACGATAGCCGCAAAAGCCATCCCTTTCAACTGGACCGAACCGATGCTGATACTGGCTCCGCTAACACCAACCACAAAAGTCACAGCTCCTAAAACCATGTTCCGGTTTTTGCTGAAATCAACTTTCTGCTCAACAAACATACGGAACCCCTGGACGGCAATAACCCCGTACAACAGCATGGTGATACCGCCCATAACCGGATTGGGAATGGTTGAAATGGCTGCCGAAACTTTGCCAATACACGAAAAAGCAATGGCCAGCAACGCTGCACCGCGAATAATCCAAACCGAGTAAACACGGGTAATCGCCATTACACCAATGTTTTCGCCATAAGTTGTGTTTGGTGGAGACCCCGCAAATCCGGAGATTACGTTGCTGATCCCGTCGCCCAGTAACGACCGGTGCAGGCCGGGTTTTTCCATCAGGTCGGCTTCGGTAATTTTGCCGGTCACGATCAGGTGACTGATATGTTCGGCCAATACCACGATGCAGGCTGGCGCGATAATTAACACCGCTTTCATATCGTAAACCGGAGCCTGAAATTTTGGAAGAGCAAACCAATGAGCCTGACTGATCGCTGCCGTATCGACCATGCCCATTGCCAGGGCCAGCAAGTAACCGGCAATTACTGCAATCAGGATGGGAACAACCTGCATGAACCCCCGGAATAGAACCGAACCTGCAATACCGACACACAAGGTAAACATCGAAACAATAATCACATTGGCATCCATCACAAAAGACGGAACCGTTTGTCCTGCCGAGGTTGGCCAGGGAGCCAGCCCTGCCTGCTGGGCAGCCACAGGTGCCAGTTCGAGCCCGATGATAGCAACTACGGCACCCATTACGGCCGGAGGCATGACCACATCAATCCAGTGGATACCCCACTTTTTCACCACAAAGGAGATCGCGATAAAGAATAATCCGAAGAAAATAAACCCCGACTGGGCATGGGAGAACCCCCCGTATGAACTAATAATTAACAGCGAAGGCGCAATAAATGCAAAACTGGATCCAAGGTAAGCCGGAATACCGCCTTTGGTTACCCACGAATACAATAAGGTGCCGATGCCGTTCATCAGCAGTGCAATAGCTGGATCAACTCCCAATAAAATCGGGACCAGAATAGTCGCGCCAAACATGGCTGTCAGGTGCTGAAAACTGAGAGGGAGGCTCTCTAACAGAGGCAACTTCTCATAAATGCCAATCGTTCGTCTTGTCATTTGCAGAATCTCCTAAAGATTAATGATTTGGTGATACATTCCTTTTTTTAAAAATTGGCTGAAATTAACAAATCTTTTCAGTCCTGTCAGGAATCTGTAATTATTTTAAACTCCGGATCGGGCTGCCCTTAAACAACCTGTCGTTTTCGTCAGCCAAAGAAACTTCATTATCTTTACCAACCTTAATTTTTGCCATGCAAACGCCGGTTGTATTACCTATTTTTTCTGAAGTTGACAAACTTCGCCAGCAAGTACAGGACCTGGACCGTTACGATCCGTTGACATCGATTATCAAGGAGCGGTTTAAGATGCAGGTGGCCCTTCATATCACCTCGCTGAATGTAGATGGAGAAACGGGCGTGGCGACAGTCCCCGAACAAGGCAGCCACGAAACCGAAGCCGAACGCTACCGGCGACTGGGTTACCAATTGGCCATAACCCAGTTGTTTTTCGATCTGACCCATGCCAATCTCGACGGGCATCATGTCGCTATTTTGTACGACATGCTGTTTAACGGGCACGCCGAAAACCGTCCGCCCTTTGACGGGAACGAAGACGTATTTCAGCCGATCAATAAACTGATTGAGTGGTACAATGTTCAAAAAAGCAGTTCGAGAATGCACCCGCTGTTTCTGGCTGCCATTTTTCATCAACGTTTTACCACCGAACATATTTTTGCCGACGGGAATGGCCGTATCGGCCGTTTCCTCCTGAATGTGGTCTTGATGCAGCACGATTACCTCCCGGTTGTCGTCTTCCCGCACGAACGAAACGAATATTACAAGGCGCTGAATGCTGCCGACTGCGACGACCTGGTTCCGCTGGCCCGTTTCCTCGCGCAAAAAGAACTCGATACATTGGCCGATTTCATGCAAAGCCCCGAGTATCTGTCTGTCCAGGGAAAGTACGAGCTCGAAATGCAGCTGAAACAGCTTAATGGCAATGAAAAATGCATCGTTCTGACCGAAGACAGCAACACCAGTTCGTTGCTGAGCTATGTGTTGAAGGCTTCCGGTTTTAAGATGTCGGAAACCAACATCATCTCGTACGAAGGTTGTTCGAAGTTGAGCTCTGCCAATTTGTTTGCCATTTTTGTGAAAGAAAAGATGCCCCATGTGAAGATTGTGGTACACCGCGATCGCGATTATTTAACGCCCGACGAGATTGAAGACCTGGCCAATCAGTTTCGGCGAATTGACGTGCATTTCTTTATCACCAAAGGAACCGATATCGAAAGTCATTTCCTGAACCCAAAGCATGTAAAAGCTTGTCACCCGGGACTATCTGATCAGGATGCGGTACGGCTTGTTGATCAGTGTTTGCACGAAACCCGTTCCAAATCGGTCGATATGCTCCGGAAAAAGGAATTCGG
>JAJUGZ010000096.1 GCA_029265715.1 Bacteroidota bacterium | reverse complement strand
CGAAAATTGTACGAACCAACATTGAAAATTTATACAGATGAAATAGCCATGATTTGCAAACACCAACAGATAATGAAAATAATAACCGGATCATGGCTATTCCATCTGACAACTTAAAAACAAATTATTTACAGATGAAAATTAAATATATTGCGGTTCTATTATGAAGTATAAACCCCGGAAAATATATGAGTATGTTTATATTCATGCAGGCAAGGTTCTGACGGCAGATGGATGGGTGTTGTTATTACTTGCAATGGATGGCTATACTCAGTACGCGTTTGAACATGTATTAGATAAAGAGCCCCGGATTACCCTTGACGTTCTCAATCAGCTTTTCAGAAATATCTTAAAGGATTACAAACCAATTTTTCATCCCCGGCAAATCGTTTTTGTTACCAGCCTTTCGATTGAGTGCGATCAGTTATTAAAACGATCTATTGCCGGGAGCCACAGGTTTGTGTATAACAAAGAAGTTACAGTAAAAGCAATGAAAGAGCTTCTTGATGGGATGCCGTTTAATCTGTTTGATTTATAGAGCACAAAAGGCCACTCCCAAGAGAGCAGCCTTTTGTGTATGGAGAAGTTTTTTACTAAATCACATTCAGCTTTTTCCCCACGTTAATAAAAGCGTCAACGGCGCGGTCAATTTGTTCGGGCGTATGGGCTGCCGACAGTTGGACGCGGATTCGGGCGCGTCCTTTGGGGACCACCGGATACACAAATCCAATCACGTAAATACCTTGCTGTAACAGTTCGTCGGCAAACCGAACGGCCAGCGGGGCATCGTAAAGCATGACCGGAACAATGGCTGTATTGCCTTTTACCAAGTCGAAGCCGGCGGCTTCCATTTTGTTTCTGAACCGGATGGCATTTTGCATTGTTCGGTTTTGAAGTTCCGATGACGAGGTGAGCATTTCCAGCACTTTCAATGTTGCTCCCACTGTTGCCGGCGAAAGCGTGTTCGAGAACAGGTATGGCCGCGACCGTTGGCGCAGCATCTCGATAATTTCTTTCCGCCCCGAAGTACATCCTCCGTTTCCGCCGCCCAATGCTTTTCCAAAGGTGGTTGTAATAATATCGATTTTACCAAGCAAATCAAAATGTTCGGCTGTTCCGCGACCGGTTGCCCCGATGTAGCCCGAGGCATGCGAGTCGTCGACCATTACCAAGGCCTCGTATTTTTCGCACAGGGCAACAATCTCCGGGAGTTTGGCCATGTCGCCGTCCATCGAGAAAACACCATCGGTAACAACTAATCGGTATTTGAGCGGCTGGGCATCCTGCAGGCATTTTTCGAGCTCGGCCATGTCGGAGTGTTTATAGCGGAATCGCTGGGCTTTGCACAAACGAACACCGTCGATGATGGAGGCGTGGTTTAGTTCGTCGGAAATAATGGCGCTGTCGTCGCCCAACAACGGTTCGAATACACCACCGTTGGCATCGAAGGCTGCACAATATAAAATGGTGTCTTCGGTCCCAAGAAACTCAGAAACTTTTTGTTCCAGTTCCTTGTGTATTTGCTGGGTCCCGCAAATAAACCGGACCGACGATAACCCGAAACCCCAGTCGTTCATAATGTGCTGGGCGGCTTTAATTACCTCCGGATGATCGGCTAAGCCAAGGTAATTGTTGGCGCAAAAATTAAGCACCGGCTTACCTCCCGAGACTGTAATTTCGGCGTTTTGTGGAGAAGTAATGATACGTTCAGTTTTATAAAGTCCTTGTTCTTTCAGTTCTTGCAAGGTTCTCTGTAAATCGTCTTTTATTTTCCCGTACATGGTTGTTTTTTTAAGTTAGTTTTTCTGAACTCAATAACGAGTAAACAAAATAAGAAACTATCCGGCTAAAAAAAAGTGATAAAAGGCATCGTGGTTTATCCTGAAAACATCGGGATCTGCAATGAGGACCTAACTCAAAATTCGTAGTTTCGGGAAGCGATAAATTCAAATTGAATATATGAAGCAGGCTGTTTTGACCGGTATTCGCCGGATGGCAATTATCGAAAGGGGAAAGCCTCAGTTGAAGAATGATTCTGATGTGTTGATCCGACTTTCGTGCGTGGGGGTGTGCGGATCGGATATCCATTATTTTGTGGATGGACGGATTGGGTCGCAGGTGGTTCAGTTCCCGTTTGCCGTGGGGCATGAATGTTCGGGCGTGATTGAAGAAGTGGGGCGGGCGGTTACTCGTGTAAAACCGGGCGATCTGGTTGCGGTTGATCCGAGCATTCATTGTGGCGTCTGCGATCAATGTTTGAGCGGGCGTCCTCATACCTGCCGGAATAATCGGTTCTTGGGTTGTCCCGGACAGATAGAAGGGTGTCTGTCAGATTATATTGTGATGCCCGAATTTTGTTGTTATGCGCTGGATGCTTCGTTTTCGCCCGTAAAAGCGGCTTTGATAGAACCCCTTACCATCGGGATCTATAGTGTTGAACAAGCACAGATGTCGCCGGAAGGGAAAACCATCGGGATTTTTGGGGCCGGGCCAATCGGATTGAGCGTTTTACTTACCTTGCGAACAACAAATTCAGGCCCGGTTTATTGCATCGAACCCTTGGGCTACCGGAGGGAAAAAGCACTCGAGTTGGGCGCAACGCTTGCCATTGACCCCAATCAGGAAGATGTTGAACAATCGGTTCTGCAGGTTGAACCATGGTTGCTTGATTTGGTCTTTGAGTGCAGCGGGCAGCAGGACGCTGTTGATAATGCACTGAAAATATTAAAGCCCGGAGGGCGGTTGGTCTTGGTAGGCATTCCTCCGGAGGCGCGTTATGTTTTCGACATGGACCTGATGCGCCGGAAAGAGATTTCGGTACAAAACGTAAGGCGGCAAAACCATTGCGTCGAGAAGGCGATTCGGCTTATTCGCGGTGGTTTGCCCGTTGAAAAAATGGTAACCCATCACTTTTCATTGGCTGAGAGTGAGCGTGCCTTTAACCTGGTGGCGGATTATCGGGATGAGGTAATAAAGGCTGTGATTGATTTACAGGTAATTAATACTGGCGCATAAGGCATGCCAAAAATTATTTTTTCAAAAAAAGTGAGTTCGGGTGAAATATTGTTTTTTTTCATATTATTGCAATAAAAATATATACCCATGAATCAAAATAAACCCAGAGTAATTAAGGATTACGATAAGCTGGATCCGGAAATTCAGGAGCAGATCAAGCTCGAATACCCACTAGGTTTTGCTGATCATTTGGTCACATTTACCAATAAAGATGGCAAGCGGGTAAGCGCGTTGCCTTTTGAAGCTGAAGACAAGTATTATCTGGTGCGGATGTCGGTTTATGAAGCCGAACGGATCATCGAGGAAGATGATGATTACGATAGCAATGGCTATCTGAAAGACAGTGCGAAGGAAGAGTACGAAAGCAAATATTCCGATGACTTGGGATTCTCTCCGGATGGTGAAGTTGGCGATGTTGCAGATGATGATGTTGACGATTATGACGATGATGATGACTTTGACGATGACGATGACGAAGAAGATGATGACGAAGACTAACCCGCAGTTATTACACAGACTTTTTTAAAACCGGTATAACAAAAAAGGGAGCTTTTAAGCTCCCTTTTTTGTGCGGTATAGATAAAAATTACAACCACTTCAGGTATCTGAAATCTTGGCGATGCGGTAATTCTTTGTTTTTTGCATACATGCGGATTGCATAGTTATAAGCTCCGGCATTCATCAGGTGGATGTTTAGCTTATAGGTCGTCAATCCGTCAGTTACGCCTTCCACATCAAATTCGATGCGTTCAACGAGCGAGGCTTGTTCTTCTGACCCGTTTTCAGTGAGGATGAGTTCAACACCGACTTCATCGGGAGAAAGTCCTTTCAGGTCGGCAACAACCCGGGCTGGGTATTCTTCACCAATCTTCATCACATTCGTAATTCCGTCGGTGATCTTCACTTCTTTAATATCAATCGTTTCCCATATATTTGCAACATTGGCTTTCCAAGCTGCTATTTCGCGCGCTAATTTGTAATTGTCTGCTTTCAGGCGGGTTGCTCTTTCCGTTTGCGGAACATAAAACCTCTCCTGATAATCGCGGATCATGCGGGCGGTTGTGAAGTTCGGCGAAACCTGAGCAAACGTGTTTTTCATGTAGCGGACCCACGTCTCGGGGACTCCCTTATAATTTCGGTTATAGAATGCCGGAAGAATTTCGTCTTCAAAAATGTTGTAGATTGTTTCGGCATCCAGTTCGTCCTGAAGGTCCTGAACTTCATACGAGCGTTCCATCGGTAATGCCCAGCCTGCTCCTTTTTTATAACCTTCGACCCACCAGCCGTCGAGAACAGAAAAATGAAGTGTTCCGTTCATAACTCCTTTCTCGCCGCTGGTCCCTGATGCTTCGAGCGGACGGGTCGGGGTGTTCATCCAGACATCGACACCCTGGAGCAGCATTTTTGCTAAGTTTATATCGTAATTCTGTACGAATAAGATTTTGCCAATAAATTCCGGACGTTTCGAGACATCGACAATCAGCTTGATTAAGTCCTGACCGGCTTTATCGGCCGGGTGAGCCTTTCCTGCAAAAATGAACTGAACCGGACGGTCGGGGTTATTTACTAACTTGGATAAACGGTCGAGGTTCCGGAACAGCAAATGAGCCCGTTTGTAAGTTGCAAAGCGTCGGGCAAACCCAATGGTGAGTGCGTTGGGGTTCAGGCGACTAAGAACCTCGGTAACCAATTTGGGGTTTTCGTGGCGCTTGATCCAATTGTCGGCAAATCGTTCTTTGACGTACGAAATGGTTTTCATCCGCTGGTTTTGCTTCAGGTTCCAGATTTCTTCGTCGGGAACCTGGTAGATATTGTCCCACAGGTCGAAGTCCAATTGATTCTCAATGAACTTGGGGCCGAAATATTTCTGGTGTATTTCTTTCCATTCTTTGGCCGCCCAGGTTGCATAGTGTACTCCGTTGGTTACATAGCCAATTTCAAGTTCTTCGGGGAGGAACCCTTCGTACAGGTCTTTTAGAATTTCTTTTGAAACTTCTCCATGAAGCTTACTTACGCCGTTAATTCCCTGAGATAGGTTGCAGGCCAGATAGCTCATATTGAAATGATCTTCGTATGGGTGTGCTTTGCCCAGCATGACAAATTCGTCCCAGGTGAGGTTTACTTTAGCAGGATATTTATTCATGTAGCCGCGGAATAAATCCTGATGGAACGAGTCGTGCCCGGCTGGCACCGGCGTGTGCGTGGTAAAGAGGGTTGAGGCGCGAACGACTTCTTTTGCCTCGGCGTAAGTTAGCGATTGACTGGCAACCAGGTTGGCAATTCGTTCCAATCCGATCATGGCAGCATGGCCTTCGTTGCAGTGGTATATGTCTGCTTCAATTCCCAGTTTGTTTAGCAGTCGGATACCTCCCAACCCCAGGAGCATTTCTTGTTTTAGCCGGTTTTCGTTATCTCCGCCATACAGGTGGTGAGTTACAAAGCGGTCTTCGTCTGAGTTTGCCTCGAAGTCTGAATCGAGCAGGTACAGTTTGACACTCCCGACATTAACCTGCCAAACCTGGGCGGTGATCTTTCGTCCGGGGAATTCCACTTCGACCTGGACCCAGTTACCTTCCTGGTCGTAAACCGGTTGGACCGGTATTTTCGAGAATTGTTGAGCGTCGTAATTCGACATTTGTTCCCCGTGGATAGAGATATTCTGCCGGAAATAACCATAGCGGTAAAGCAGGCCCACTCCGGTGAGGTTTACTTTCGAGTCGCTGGCTTCTTTCAGATAGTCGCCGGCCAATATCCCCAGCCCACCTGAAAATATCTTCAGGCTGTCGTGCAATCCGTATTCCATGCTGAAGTAGGCAATCGATGGCCCGGATAAAGACTGGCGTTCGTCCATGTATTTTCGGAACAGCCGGTAAACATGGTTCATTTTGAATACAAATGTTTCGTCGGCTTCCAGCTCGAGAAAGCGTTGGTAACTTACTTTCTCCAACAACACAATCGGATTGTGTTCTGATTCGTTCCATATTTCAGCGTCAATCGACTGAAATAAATCCCTGGCTTCGGTGTTCCACACCCACCATAAATTCCGGCTTAATTCTTTGAGCTGGGCCAGAGCTTCCGGAATATTGGATTCTACAAATAGTTTTTTCCAAGCAGGTTTATCCACAATCAGTTGTTTTATAAATCTGACATCCCCTTTATTCATTATTGAATCTCCCCTTTTTTGAATTTAAAATTCAGATAAGCCATCTGTAAAAAGATGGCTCATACTGAGCGGATAAAAATACATTTCCGCAGGGAAAATTAGATGAACCAGATGTTAAATTTTTGGTTATTAACTTATTCCTTACTTTTCGCAGTTCGGGTTGTTTTTGGTTTAGGTTTGTCAGCCGATTTAACAGATCTCTGTTTGGTTTGGAGAGTCTTTAGTTCCAGTTCGTATTTTTTTAGTTTAGTTTCTTTCTCTTCAAGCATTTTGTGTAGTACGGCAATTTCTTTGGCAACCTTTGTTTCAGGTACTACCGTGTCGAGGCGTAACTGGAAGTCGCTCAGTACGTTCATGTAGTTGATGAATGCTTCGTAAGGCGTTTCGTAGGGGTTAAAGTATTTATGCACTTCGCCGTCGGAGAAGAACTTGGTGCACATGTAGTAGAAATGGTCGCTTGCCTGCAGGTAATTCCAGTCTTTTATCAGAGCCGGATCGGTAACCGCCTTCATCCGGTTGGCCAATTCGTAGAGTTTATTGAATGCTTCGTCTTGAAGTTCGTTCCCAAGCCATGCCGAAAGGTCGCGTTCTTCATCGGCCCACGAAATAGGATGGGGGACCGACACTGCTGATACCGGTTGAAATTTATCGGCAATCTCCGACGGGGTTGCGAAGGTTAATTTTGAATTTTTGAAGACGACCTCAGGCAACTTTGCCATGAACTCAAAAATGCCGCACTCTTTGGGTTGATGTTCTCCAAAGGTTTCGTAATCCAGGAAGATGTTAAAGATTTCTTCGTTTTCAACAGCTCCCAGCCATCTTACAAACTTTTCCGGGGTCAGAGGGTATTCATTCCAAGCCTGGTTACAGAAACGGAATGCAATGTCGTCGCTTAGTTTGAAGTTTCGCATCAGAACTTTCAGGCGGGGGTTTACTGCATTTACATACAGAAAGTTTGGAGATTTCCATCCCAAGATATGTTTGGCTCCTTCGGTGAGCATTGCTTTGTATCCCATTCCGGAGATCCAGTCGCCGATTTCATCGGAATAAATAAGTTCGGTGTTCCGGAAAACGTTGGGTTTTTGTCCGAAATATTTCTCGATTGCTTTTGCATGATCTTCAACCTGGCGGGTGAACAAATCCCGGTTTTTCAACGAGACAAGCGAGTGTGTATACGTTTCGGCTAAAAATTCGACGTACCCGGTTGCCGCCAGGTCCTGGAATGATTTTAAAACTTCAGGGGCATACAGTTCAAATTGTTCCAGCGCAATTCCGGATATTGAATAAGCAATTTTAAACTGGCCTTTGTGTTTTTTGAGTAATTCAAGCATCAACTTGTTTGCTGGCAAATAGCAGCGGTCGGCCACTTTCCGTAAAATGGATTCGTTGGCGTAATCATCGTAGTAGTAATGATCGTTGCCGATATCAAAAAAGCGGTAACGGCGATAGCGAAACGGCTGGTGTACCTGGAAATAGAAACAAATTGATTTCATGCGTTTATTTTTTTTAGGTTTTTTATGTCTCATGGAATTCACATGATTGGTGAATAATCATGCCATTGTGTGATTTTTCAGATCATGCTCATTTTAGATGGATGTTTTTGGGGATTAAGCTGTTTTAATCACATCGAGATAAATATCGCGGACATTCTTTGCTGATTTTTTCCATTGCAGGCTGTCCACTTCATCTTTCCCATATTTCCGGAACATGTTGTGAAGTGCCGGATAGTTTAGTAGTCCGTAAATAGCGTCGGCCATGGCGTATGTATCCCAGTAGTCGATTTTGATGGCGTATTTTAAAATCTCGGCAACTCCCGACTGGTACGAAATGATAACCGGGACGTTTGATTGCATGGCTTCGAGCGGAACAATTCCGAATGGTTCGGAAACCGAAGGCATGACAAAGACATCGCTCATGCGGAACATGTCGAACACGTCGTCACCTTTCAGGAAGCCGGTGAAGTGAAATTTGTCGGTGATTTTGAGCTGGGCAGCCCGTTTTACCATGGCATTCATCATGTCGCCGCTTCCGGCCATGACAAACCGCACATTGTTCATTTTTTTCAAAACCAGATTGGCTGCTTCGACAAAGTATTCCGGCCCTTTTTGCATGGTTATGCGGCCCAGGAACGTGACAATGCGCTCGTTGACCCCCTTTTTTAATTTAATTTTTTCTTCCTGAGAAATGGGTTCAACGGCGTTATAAACCGTGACGACTTTACTCGGATCGATTCCGTATTTTTCGATGACAATGTTACGGGTTAGGTTGCTGACTGTTATTATTTTGTCGGCAGCCTCCATGCCTTCTTTTTCGATCGAGTAAACCTTCGGGTTGACACTTCCTCCGCTTCGGTCAAAATCGGTGGCATGGACATGGATGACCAGCGGTTTGCCAGATATTCGTTTGGCCGCAATGCCGGCTGGATAAGCCAGCCAGTCGTGGGCATGGATCACGTCAAACTCGTTGTCGCGGGCAATGACTTCGGCAACAACCGAGTAGTTGTATATTTCCTGAAGCAGGTTTGCGCCGTATGTCCCCGAGAATGAGATCCTCCCTTGCGGGTCGGTTTCGATAAATCTGGTTTTTTCTGAATATTTTTTACTGGTAAGCGACCAGAATTCTTCTTCCCCAACATATGGAATCAGTGTTGACTCGATTTCGTAATAATCGATTTTTTTCTGGATGTCGCGAAATTGTATCTCTTTTTTGGTAATCGGGACATTGTTGGCGCCAATCAGGTTCATTGCCGATTGATCTTCGTCTCCATAAGCCTTTGGAACGACGAAAATAACATTTACATCTTTGTATTCAGACAAACCTTTGGTTAGTCCGTAACATGCAGTACCTAATCCTCCCGAAATATGAGGTGGAAACTCCCAGCCAAACATCAGTACGTTCATAGCGACCTTATTGAAACTATTAATACTCGTATTCGCAACTCTCTACCAATTTATAGGCCCTGATTACGGACGCAACGCTCCATGCCTGCGATATCGCTCCTTTGGCTTTATGCGGCGGGTTCCCGTTATACATTTCAGAAATAGTGCCTATGCAGTGTTCGGTCATTTCCTCCTCAAATCCTTCGATAATTTTTTTTAGAAATGGCAACCCACCTCTTTTATGTATTTTCAAATAGCCTTCGACAAAGAATACGATCAACCAAGGCCAAACAGTTCCCTGATGAATTGTTAACTCGCGCTGCTCAACATTCCCTTCGCAAAGTCCCTGATAGCTCGGGTCGCGTGGAGACAAGGTCCGGAGCCCTCTTGGGGTCAGCAATTCTCGTTTAATCATGCTTAGGACAGCCTTTTGTTTCTCACGGTCGAGTGGCGAGTATTCTAAGCTGGCTGCCAAAACCATGTTTGGACGGATTGACCAGTCGGTGTGTGTGCCATCTGCGCAATCGGCCAGGTATTGTTGTTGTTCACACCAGTATGTGTCAATAAACGATTTGGCTACCAGGGCGGGCAGATCTTTCCATTCGTCGATGAACTTTTTATCTCCGACAATCTCTGCAAGCTCCAAGGCAAAACATAACGCATTATACCACAGTGCATTTACTTCAACCGGCATTCCTCCTCTTTGTACGACTGGTTTTCCGGCCACATACGAGTCCATCCAGGTCAGGGCAATATCAGGTGCTTTCCCGTAAATTAGTCCGTTTTCCTGCATCCGGATGTTGAATTCCATTCCATTTTTATAGCCGCTCAAGATTTCTTTTATGATGGCCCCATATTTCCCCCAAACAGGTTTTGCTTTTTTTGTGTAGTGATAATATTGCTGAAGGGCCCAGCAGAACCACAGCGGCGAATCGATTGAGTCGTATTCCGCTCCATATTGTCCGGCCATTTTGGGGAACAAGCCATTTTTGATGGTTTTGACATGGCTGTCAATTACTGCGACAAACGTGTCCGGATCGTCCAGGTCCAGGGTAAGGCCGGGCAGTGCTACAAATGTTTGCCGGCTGCGTTCGCCATACCAGGGGAACCCGGCTATAATTTCGGTTTTGTCTTCTTTGCGAACGATAAATTGCTGGGCCGAGTTATTCAGGTTTCCCAGAAAGGAATCACGTAAGACCCGTTTTTTAAGTTCCCGGGTGAATTTTTGTTTTAGCGTAGCCGGGTTGGTTTCGGTTGTCGATGCCGAAAAAATGATGCTTTCGCCTTTGGCGATTGGCATCTCAAAATAACCAGGCGTAAAAAGGTCTTCCTGGTATTCGTACCCCCGATTTTGTTCTTTGGGATACTCAATATTGAAATTCCAGTCAGGAACGGCTATAAATTCGTTTTCTTTTGAGCATTGCATGTGCAAATAGGGATAACCATCATACATGCGTACTTTTATGCCGTGATCAATCGGTTTGTAGCGGGTGTTGGCATACATGTTGGCTTTGCTTAACGCATGCACATTCCGGAAGGCCAAAAATGGTTTAAAGCGGATTGTAGTTGGCGAATGGGCATCTAACAAGGTGTAACGGACAAGAAGTTGCTGTTCGTTTTCAACCAGCATTCTTTCCCGGCTCAGCACAACACCTCCAACCCGGTAAATGGTGCGGGGGATAGCTTCAACCTCAAAATCCTGAATGTATTTGTGTCCTTTAGGCTCGTAATGATCGTTGTTGTACTTATGGATCCCTAAATTGAAGGCAGCTCCATGCTGGATGATTGTTTCATCGAGCGATGAAAGCAGAACATGTTTGCCGCCATCCAGCTCGTCGAGCGGACATATCAACAAACCGTGGTATTTTCGTGTGTTACATCCGGAAATGGTCGTGCTGATGTAAGAACCGGATCGGTTCGTCCGAAGGATTTCCCGTTGAAGGGAGTATTCCAGGTTCACCAGCTGATTTTTGTCAAATTTTAGATAACTCATATTTCCACTCGTTTATGCTCAGAGATTAGCTTGATAAAGCAAAATGTTACAATCCGGTCAATTATCTACAACAAAAGTATGATTATTTCCTGTGTTTCCTTTCTATCTGATTTTCATACAAAGTCAGTTCCGATTCGAACTTGTCTTTTTCCTGATCCAGATTAATAAAAGGGAAATTAATTATTAAATCATTTACTTGTTTCAGGTTGTAGAGCAGGAATTTTTTATATTCAACTGATGCAGAATTAACTGGGCGGTGTTCGCTGGCCTTTCTGATTTTTAAAACATCTTTTGCGATTTTCAGACTTTCAGGCGAAATGAATACCTTGGTGAACCGCTCAAATATGTAGTCGATAGCCATCGAATTAGGGTGTATCATGTCTTCGGCATAAAACCGGTAATCCCGCAGCTCGTCCATAACTATCTCGTATGAAGGGAAATAACTGCATGTTTCGGGGCCGAATGTTTTGACCAGATGGTCAATTGCCAATGTCAGTACTGCTTTGCTCAGTTGGTTCTCGACGGCTCCATCTTTCCAGTGCCTGACCGGGCTTAAGGTTAAGATAATTTTTAAGTTTTGGTTAATTTGTAAAATCTGGGTTAAAAGCGCCTGATAATCTTCAACAATCGTCTCCGGAGACAGCCGGTAGCGCAAAAACTCCCGATCAGGAATTTTGTGGCAGTTCGATACAATTTTGTTTGTGCTTTTTAGTTGGTAAACCCATGATGTGCCGAATGTTATGAATAAGAACTTGGCATTCTTCAGAAACTTGCGGGAATAGGCCAGCCGCCCATTGATTTTTTGCAGCGCCACATTCGGGTCAACATCCGAAAAACGACTGTGGTGATAAAAACTGCTCCACAATCCCTGGTGATGGAAAAGGTCATCCCGGGTAAACGATTTGTCGCTCAGCAATAATCGTAATGCTTCAGCAATCGAGGCCGGATTATAGAGTATCCCGAACGGGTTCAGGTCGACAGGGAATTTCAGATCGATTAGTTTCTGGCCGATGTTTTCAGAGAAGCAGGATCCCATGAAAACGATCCCGGTTTGGTATCCGAGTTTGTGAGGGGATTCGGGAATGGCTATTTCGGTAAAAAACTGCATCGTTCGTAATTTTATCGCAATTATTTTGATGAATGAGTATTACCGGATCCGCTTAACGTCTTGTTTTTGCAAGATCATGGCTGTGCGGGCAGGCAGGTAAAGGCGCAAGTAGTGCTGACTTGTTATCCCTCCCGAAGGAATTGAGTAGTAGCTGATATGGTCGTCAATCCGGTTTTGGCCGCCAAACCTGCTTTCATCGGTGTTCAGCACGATTTTGAACTTTGACGGTTCCATGGCCAGGCCGTAATCGGGGAATGATTGCACCGGGTTAAAGTTGAACACGAATAAAAAGTTACCGCGTTTATACACCAACACTTTGTCGTTTTTATTGTCGTGTATCCATTGAACTTCGGGTATTTGCAGTAAATTGTTCTCGCGAACGAGGCGGATCATTTCCCGGTCGAAATCGCCCAGCCAGTGATACCGTAGTTCTTCGTTGTCGGCGATACTCCAAAGGCGACGGGCATGTTTAAACGACCAATTGTTCCCGGCCCGGGGAAAGTCAATCCATTCGGGGTGCCCAAATTCGTTGCCCATGAAATTGAGATAGGCTCCGCCGGCACATGTCAGGGTGGCTAACCGGATCATTTTGTGCAAGGCCATTCCTCGGTCGACAATCAGGTTGGGCTGGTCTTTTCGCATGCTGTAATACATTTCCTTATCGATCAGCCTGAAAATGATGGTTTTGTCGCCAACCAAGGCTTGGTCGTGCGATTCGGCGTAGCTGACAACTTGTTCGTCTATCCGTTTGGATGTCAATTCATGGAATATTTGGCCCATGTCCCAGTTGTCGTCAGGCACTTCTTTGATCAGTTTAATCCAGAAGTCGGGGACACCCATGGCCATCCGGTAGTCGAATCCCAGTCCGCCATCGTCGACAGGGGTTGCCAGGCCGGGGAGCCCGCTCATTTCTTCGGCGATCGAGAGCGCTTCAGGCTTGAATTCGTGGATCAGCTTGTTGGCCATGATGAAGTAAGAGAGCGCATCTTGGTCGACATTCAGCGTAAAATAATCGTTGTAGGTTGTAAACGCTTTGCCCAGCCCATGATCGAAATACAGCATGCTGGTTACCCCGTCGAACCGGAAGCCGTCGAACCGGAACTCTTCAAGCCAGTAGCGGATGTTCGACAGAAGGAAATGCACAACCTCCGGTTTCCCGTAGTTGAAGCAATAAGAGTCCCATGCCGGATGTTCGCCTTTGGGGCCATCGTGAAAGAACTGGTAGCGGGTTCCGTCGTATTTGCCAAGACCTTCAATCTCGTTTTTTACGGCGTGTGAATGAACCAGGTCCATGATGACCGAAATTTCCATGACATGTGCTTCGTCAATAAGTTGTTTCAGCTCTTCCGGAGTTCCAAACCGGGAAGATGGCGCGAAGAAACTGGAAACGTGATATCCGAAGCTGCCATAATATGGGTGTTCCGGGATGGCCATTAATTGGATCGTATTATATCCGGCTTGCTTGATCCGGGGAAGTACGTTTAACCGGAACTCTTCATACGTATGTACCCGTTCTTCTTCTCCGGCCATCCCGATATGTGCCTCGTAGATCAGAGGCGCTTCTTTTTTCCTCCGGAAGTTTGGGTTCTTCCATTGATAAGCGCCCGGGGCCCATACCTGCGCGTTGAAAATCAGCGTGTGTTCGTCCTGTACAACACGGGTCGCCCAGGCCGGGATCCGTTTCCCCTGACCGCCAGGCCAATACACCGACAAGGCGTAAAGCTGTCCATGTTTCAATATGTCCGGGGTCAGTTCGAGTTCCCAGTTGTCATCATCCAGCCTGATAAACACATATTCTTCTTGTTCTTTCCAGTTGTTGAATTCTCCGATTAAGTAAATCTTCCGGGCGTTGGGGGCCCATTCGCGGATAACCCAGCCGCTTGGCGTTTGGTGAAGTCCATACCATTTGTGACCTTGGGAAAAGTCGCTAAGCGACTGGCAACCGACAATGTCTGATTCTTTGTTTTGCGCTGCTTCGAGCCGGGCGATAATGGCCTCGGCATGGGGCATCAGCCAGGGGTCGTTTTTTATCAGGTTGGGAAGTTTCATTGCAAATTCGTTTTGTTTAAAGATAAAAAAACAGCTCGATTGATGGGTGTCCTGCAAATTATTTGAACATTAATTTTTACAATACTCCGTTAAGAGTTGTGTTAAATAATTGATAATCAACAAAATAACTTGATTTTTGTTTGGTAAAACCCCTGAGAATCAGTATTTTAAGAGAATTTACCAGATTCATTTCAAGTATGACTCTCAAGGGCTATGATTT
>JAJUGZ010000097.1 GCA_029265715.1 Bacteroidota bacterium | reverse complement strand
TTGAACCATTGGCCTGGCTCACGCGAACACTGGCTGTCATATCCGATTATCCGGCCAATCAACTGCACAAACTCCTGCCCGGGCAAAAGTAAAACCAATTTCTACAAAATGGCAGATGCTCATGCGCGGCGGCTTACTTTGTAACGGTATTTTGGGCAGTTAAAATACTGCCCAAAAATATTACGATTTGTGTAGGGTCTTTGAAGAATTGGAGCAAGAGCGTTCTCCTACGGGGGAACGGGAAGGGGCTCCGACCGCGGTTTTACCGGGCACGAGCACCTGAAATGGTTTAACCTGGTAAACATGAACGGGCGGTTGTACGACCCGTTGGTAGGGCGCTTTATTTCACCTGACCCGTTTGTGCAGGCGCCTACCATGACCCAAAGCATGAACAGGTATACGTATTGCCTCAATAACCCGCTGGTTTATGTCGATTACAATGGGAACACATGACTCTCGAAATTGGGTAAGTGGATCGATAAAAATTCTAATCAAATTATTACCATTGCTGCAACAGTCGTAGTTGTAGGTGTAGTGACAATTGCAACTGCCGGAATGGGAACAATTGCTGCTGGAGCTATTATAGGGGCCGCAGGTGGATTTACCAGTGGCGCGTTATGCTCGATGGTGTGAGGTCTGGAAATAAAATAGTTTTCATCCTATTTTATTTTCCGACCTCTCGATTGACAATTAATGACGATTGAATGTCTATGACATGAACATCAATGACTTTTTCGTTACTGCGCCGATTCAAATTGCTTCAGGAAGCGGACATCGTTTTCGAAGAAATGGCGGATGTCTTTGATGCCGAATTTGAGCATAGCGATGCGTTCGATCCCCATCCCGAAGGCAAACCCGGTGTATTTCTTGCTGTCGATGTTGCAGGCTTCCAGAACATTCGGGTCAACCATGCCGCAACCCAGGATTTCGAGCCAGCCGGTGTATTTACAAACGTTACAGCCTTCGCCGCCGCAGATCGAGCAGCTGACGTCCATTTCGGCCGACGGCTCGGTGAACGGGAAGTACGACGGGCGCAGGCGGATTTGCGATTTTTCGCCGAAAAGCTCACGTGCAAAGTAAAGCAGTGTTTGTTTCAGGTCGGCAAACGATACGTTTTCGGCCACATACAAACCCTCAATCTGGTGGAAGATGCAGTGCGAACGGGCCGAGATGGCTTCGTTGCGGAACACACGTCCGGGGAAAATGGCCCGGATCGGCGGTTGTGTTTTTTCCATCACGCGGATTTGCACGCTCGACGTGTGTGTCCGGAGCAGGATATCCGGGTCTTTCTCAATAAAGAACGTGTCCTGCATGTCGCGGGCCGGGTGCTCGGGCGGGAAGTTCAGCGCCGAGAAAACATGCCAGTCGTCTTCAATTTCGGGGCCTTCGGCAACCGTGAACCCCAGACAGGCAAAGATGTCGACAATCTCGTTGCGTACGATCGAGAGCGGATGGCGGGAGCCCAGTTTAATGGCCTCGCCGGGCATGGTCAGGTCAAGGCCGGTTGATTCCTGCTCGTTGCTTTCGAAAGTTTCTTTCAGCTGGTTGATTTTGTCGAGCGCAAACTGTTTCAGGGTGTTGATCGCCTGGCCAACCTCTTTTTTCTGCTCGGGCGAAACTGTTTTGAATTCTTCAAAAAGCTGACTGATCAGTCCCTTTTTGCTGATGTATTTGATGCGCAAATCTTCGACTTCTTCTTTAACCGAAACGCTGATCTGCTCAATTTCTTCCTGTAATGCTTTGATTTTGTCTAACATCGTACTCATCTGTTGAAATGATGGGCAAAGATAATCATTCACCGGTAAACTTGTCCGGAAAAACTTCGATTTGTCGGATTACCAGTTCGAAAGCCTTGTTTTGTTTTAACCACCAAGATTGCAGAGCTTCTCTGAGTCTTTGCATTGTAGATAAGCGTTAAAAGTAGGAAGATGTCGGATTTATATAATTGTTTATTTTCTTGACTTACCGCTCGTCCACGATGTTCGCTCTGCCCCTTCTATAGGTAGCGAGGGGAGAAGCCGCCAGCGGCGGCTTGAGGTGGGAGAGGTGTTAAAAGCGTCTATTATAATTTGTTTCACTTATCTAACCTTCCAACCGCTCATCATTTAGTCTCACTACTCACTACTCGAATCTCGCTACTTTTTATTCGATTATCCGGATCCGTTTGACGCGGATGTCTTCTTTCGGGCGGAATTCGCGGCCAACTTCCACGGTCGAGATGCGGTCGACCACGTCCATGCCGCTGGTAACCTCGCCAAAGATGGTGTAACTGCCGTCGAGGTGGGGCGCGCCGCCAATTGTCTTATATACCTGACGTTGCTCGGGCGTAAAATGAATATTATTTTCCTTTTCGATTTGGTTCAGTTCTTCGTCGGTGTAAGTTCTTCCGGAAACAATGTAAAACTGAGAACCATCGGCGCGTCGCCGCATGTTTTCGGTGTCGGGTTTGCGTGGCGAACCAATCATGCCGCGTTTGTGGAACAATCCGGGAACCACGTGGGCTGGCATGGTGTAGCCGGGGCCTTTCCAGCCAACTACATCGTCTTTCCCGGCCGAACGGGTGTCGGCAGCCCCGCTTTGGATGCCAAAGCCCCGGATGACGCGGTGGATAAGCAGGTTGTCGTAATAATGTTCGCGTACCAGTTTGATGAAATTATCGCGGTAATCGGGCGTTTGGTTGAATAGCCGGATCTGGATGTCGCCCATATCGGTTTCGATTGTCAGTCCTTTGATTTTGCTGTTGGCTGCACTGATCGTGCTGTTGGTGTTGTTCATCAGGTCGGCGAGGCTTTTGGGCGTGGCGCTTTTGTTTTTCAACAATTCCTGAATGAAGGTTGACGGGGTTGCAAAGTATTGCTTTTCATAGTCGGATACCGTTGAGAAACACAGCCCGATACAGTTGCCCCCGGACAAAAATAAAGGTCCTCCCTCGCTGATTTTGGGGAACTTATTGCTTACCTGATATACTTTTGACCCCTGCAAGGTGGCAACGGCCAGGACCGATCCTTTATGCAGAGGGATGGTTTGTCCGTGAGGTTTGGTCAGGTACAATGATTTCTGGTTGGGCGAAACAAGGGAGTCGCAGAGTTTTACGGGGGGTCTCCGGATGTTTTCCACTTGCAGTAAAATCAGATCGTTGATGCGGTCGACTGCCAGATAGCCACTTACCTTGTATTTGTTTTCTTCGTTGTAGGGCGTAATCTCAGCCTGGTTTGCCGAGGCGAAAAACGATGCCCTGCTTACCACCAGGTTTTCGTTCACAAAAAAGCCGCTGCCGCTTTCCAGGATTCGGCCGTTGTCGTAGGTGTCGATGTTGACAACCGAGGGCAGCAGATTGGTAAACGTGTCGTTACCCGATGGTTCGGCTTGTGTTGTTTGCTCGGTCGGAGTTTTTTCTGTCGAATTTGCTGCTGGGCCTTTTTCCCCTGAATGACAAGCCGAAATCAGGAGAAGAATAATCAGGCAGATGCCGGGTTTCTTCATACTCTTGTTGCGTTTTATAGAAGAACTACTTTTTCTTCTTTTTTGTGGTTGAGGATTCTTTAAGTAGTTTTTTGTCCTCGCTATCTAATTTGCGTTGAATCTTTTTTATATCATCAGCTGCCGGAAGGTTTTCCGGATATATACCCCGTTCGATGAGCATTTTTCTCACAGCCGCACTATTTTCGACGTGCTCTTTTTCAATCGGATTCTGTCCGTGCAGGTCCTTGGTCTGAACATTCAATCCGGTCATCTCGGCTGCAAGGTCTTTCGCTTTGATGCTGATCGTCGGTAAAAAATCAGCGACGGGCCTACTTTCCGGCACACCCATTTTGCGTTTTAACTGTTGAGTTGATAAGCGGAAAAGAGCTTGGTCGCCTTTTGATCGGATAACTGCAAAGCCTTGATTATCTACTCCTCGTTCGTATAAAATACCGGATAATTGTTTTTCCGTTTGGCTGAGTTTTTCACGGGCTTTAATTCGTTCGTATTCCAACAGCCGGTGCTCTATAATTTCAGCACGACGTGTTTGTACTGCAAAGTAGTTTTGGGCAAATGCAATTTCTGGCTTGCGGCTATCTCCGTTTTGGGCAACCAGATAGCAGGCATAGCGGGTGAGTGCAATATCATTTATTGGTCTTTCTGCATCGGAACCTATCACTACCATTTTCCTGATGTCAGGAAAATGGTTTTCTATCTCTATTCCCGCATTAAGGCAAGCGTCTTTCGCTTTTTGGATAACCTTTTCGAAGTTTTCCCATTTTGAATAACCCAAGAGTTGTTGCAATTCGCGGGCGCTCCAGCATTCAATACCTTCAAGTTCAGATGCAGCTGCCTCAAATTGCTCAAATAATTGTCTTATTTCTTCCGTTTTCATAGTTAGCATTTAGGGGGGTGTATTGGTTACTTTACTATTGTCACGGTGATTTTTACATCCATCAGCGGGCGGTCGTTGGCATCGGTTTTCAGGGCTGCAATTTTGTCGATTACCTCCATGCCGTCGATGCATTCGCCAAAGATGGTGTATTTGCCGTCCAGGTCGGGATAACCGCCTGTGGTTGTGTAAGCCTGGCGTTGTTCGTCGGAGAACTTCAGCACATTGGGGTTGAGGTTGTATTCGGCGTCGATCGCTTTTTTGATCCGATCGGCCATTTCGCGAAACTCATCAACCCGTTTTTTTTCCTTCAGTTGTTTCAGCTTTTCCCGGACTTCCGGTGTCATGTGTTCGGCCATGATCTTGTTCCGGATGGGACGGTTCACTGCCATCTCAAGCGTATCTAACTGTCCGGAGGTAAATACTTGCCCTTTGATGATGAAAAACTGGGAAATATCGGATTGTTTGAACGGATTGACCTCATCGGGCTGGCGCGGTGCACAGAGCGCCCCTTTCTTGTGACAGTGGTTGGGCAAAATTTCGTCGTCGACGGTTTTGTCCGGATCGCCGTACCCGATCCGCTTGCCGGGAGGGGCATTGCGCGACGAGCGCGAACCGCCCTGGATCAGGAACTTGGGCAGCACACGGTAAAAAAGCGTCTGGTCGTAATAGCCTTCCCGCGCCAGTTGGATAAATGCGTCGCGGTGTTTGGGCGTATCGTCATAAAGCCTGAAGGTCATATCGCCCAGGTTGGTCGAGATGCGTACAATGCGAGATTGTGCCTGCAGCATGGTCCCGGAGGTTATGAAAATCAGGAGAAAAAGAAATCGTTTCATTATCCTTATTTTTCCAATACTTTCACGTTAAAATGAATGTCGTTTACCGGCCGGTCGAACTGGCCGGTTTGCTGTGCGGCTATTTTATCCAGTACATCCAAGCCTTCCACCACTTCGCCAAAGATGGTGTAATTGCCGTCGAGCGACGGATATCCGCCAATGGTCGTGTAAGCTTTTTTTTGTTCCGGCGTAAATTTGAACGGCGCCAGTTTGGCCGTTTCGTTCAGGGCTGTTTCGCGGATCTCGGCGATGCGGGACATAAATTCTTCCTGTTTGCCTTCGGCCCGAAGCTGGTTCAGCTCGGTTTGAGCTTTGCCCATCATGGCCTGCATCATGGCATTTTCGCGGCTGATGTTCAGTTTGCTCTCCAGTGAATCGAGTTCAGAAGGCCTGAAAATTTTGCCCTGAACGATGTAGAACTGGGAGCCCGACGAACGCTTTTCCGGGTTCATTTGGTCGGGTTGGCGGGCAGCTGCGAGCATTCCTTTTTTGTGGAAGAACTGTGGCAGGATTTCGGCCGGAATGGTATAGCCGGGATCGCCGTTGCCCAGACGCTGTCCGGGTTGGGCATTTTTCGAATTGGGGTCGCCGCCCTGGATCATGAAATGGTTGATGACACGGTGGAACAACAGTCCGTCGTAATATCCTTCCCGGGCCAGTTTGATGAAATTGTCGCGGTGTTGCGGGGTTTCGTCAAACAATCTCACTTTCATGTTTCCAAAATCAGTTTCAATCAGGACCATGGTCCCTTTTCCTGACGATGACTGGCATGAATAATTCATCAGGATTCCGAGTAAAACGATAAGCAGGCGAAAATTCTTCATATACATGTTTTTTCAGGATGATAACCGGGTTTTATGCTCCGAAAGGGGTCAACAAATTCGACAATTTTCGGAAAAAGCAAAGATAATGAATTCGGAATGAGACGAAAATGCTGGTGTTTTTAAGTGGGATGCCAAATTTTTTCGGATGGCGTGCAGTTCGGGTTTCCGGGACGGACCAATGTTCAGGCAGAGGGCATCGTTTTTCCCGGCCGTAAAACGTTGCTGATTTCCTGCGAGGCAAGGTCAGCCTTTAAACAATCGGTTTTTAAATTATCGCTGAAGAAATACGGGCGGTATCTGGAATAAAAAAGCTCCGGCCTTTCCATACAAGGCCGGAGCTTTTTGAATTATTCATTTCTCAGTTGATGTCGCTGTTCTGCCAGAAAAAGGCACTGCGGCCGAAGCCTGCGACTTCTTTTTATTCCCAGTTCAGGATGATTTTGCCGCAATTGCCTTCTTCCATAATCCGGAAGGCTTCCTGATAATCGTCGGCATCCATGCGGTGGGTAATGACCGGGCTGATATCGAGCCCCGACGAGAGCATCATTTCCATCTGGTACCAGGTTTCGTACATTTCCCGGCCATAGATTCCTTTTAGGGTCAGTCCCTTAAAAATCAGCTTGCTCCAGTTGATTTGCGTTTTCGAGGGCAGTAGCCCCAGCAGCGATACTTTTCCGCCGTTGTACATATTTTCGACCATGTCGTTAAACGCAGCCGGCGAACCGCTGCATTCGAGGCCAATGTCGAAGCCGGCCGACATGCCCATGGAGCGCATGGCGTCGTAAATGCTTTCCTTCGTCGGGTCGACTACTTTGGTGGCGCCCATTTTCAGGGCCAGGTTCCGGCGGTATTCGCTCAGGTCGGTTCCCATGATATAACGGGCGCCGGCAAATTTGCAAACAGCGGCAGCCATGGCCCCGATCGGGCCTCCGATGCCGGTGATCAGTACATCTTCGCCCAGCAGCGGGAAGGAGAGGGCCGTGTGGGTGGCATTTCCCAGCGGGTCCATGATGGCCATGATTTCGTCGGGGATGCGTTCGTCAACTTTCAATACGTTCGAGGCTGGCACTGAAATGTATTCGGCAAATCCGCCATCGCGGCTTACCCCGATCCCGATGGTGTGGTCGCAGATGTGCTGGCGGCCGCGCCGGCAATTGCGGCAAAAACCGCACGAGATGTGGCCTTCAACGGTGACCCGTTCGCCCACATGCACCCGCGTAACTTCCGAGCCGGTTTCGACCACCGTTCCCATGTATTCGTGCCCGATGATAAGTGGCGTTTTTATCGTGTTTTGTGCCCATTCGTCCCATTTGTAAATGTGCAGGTCGGTGCCGCAAATGGCTGCTTTCTTTATTTTGATCAGTACGTCGTTGTGGCCAACCTTTGGCATCGGGACATCTTCCATCCAAATCCCTTTTTCAGGTTTGCTTTTTACTATAGCCTTCATGTTTATTGGTTTTAAGTACCCGCAAGTTATGCCTCTTTCGAGGGAAAACAAAGAATGAAAATCATATTCTCCGGGAGGAAATCAGAACCCTGGGTGGCTTTGTTTTTAGCCGGGTCGGCTGGTTATCTAAAAACAAAAACGCGCAAAGAGCTGTTTTTTGTCTCCCTGCGCGTTTCCGGTGTTTTTAAGCTGGGCACATTATTTTTCTTTGGGTTCCCAGATCGATTTCAGGGGGTAAATTTCCATTTTGTTCACCAGCAGTTCGCCTCCGTTGGTGTAAAGGATGAGGTCTTCGGCTCCATCTTCCGGCGAAAAGCACGAGCTCATAACTGTTTTCCCGTCGTTGGCGAATATTTCGATCGACGAGCGGTCGAGCAGGATCTCTAATTTCAACTTCCCGTCGATTGGTTCAACGACAGCCGAAGCGCCCAGGCAGCTCAGTGTTTTGGATTTAACATTGTACAGGATTTCGGTGCCTGTCGCTTTTTTCCCGGTGCGGACCATAAACCCGAAATTGTCGGAACTTTTAATGCTGAAGTCGGCGATGATGTGCAAACAGTCGCCCTTTACTTTGCTTACAATGTTTTGTTTGATGCCGGGAATCAGGTTCTTGTTTTCCCACACATTGCCTTTTTCATGCAACAGTTCAATTTCCTGAACCGGCTTCCGGAGCAGGTAGATCCCGTCGATGTATTTTCTTAGCGACAGTTCGCAGGGAAATGTCATCTGGCCTTTAAACGGCATGCCCGGAAATTCTCCGTCGCGCATCCAGGCAATCTGGATAACCCGTCCGTCTTTTTCCGGAATGTTGCTCCAGGTTTGCGTGGCATAATAATTTCTTCCGTAGTCGCCTTTCATTTTTGCGGTTTCCGGCGTAAACCGTTCGCCGTCGAAATTCCCGATCATATAACTACCATCGCCATCAAACAAAACCCAGCGTTTGTCGTCGGGGCGGCGGTTAACCGGCAGTTCAACCAGATCGGGGCATTCAAAGAAGCCGGGGATATGATTTTTAAATTCCCAGTCGGTCAGATTTTTCGAGGTGTAAAATGAAATGCCTTTTGCTTTTTCATTTCCATCGGGTTTGCGGTAAAGCACCATGACGTATTGCTGGCTTTTTTCGTGCCAGAAGACTTTCGGGTCGCGGGCGTCGTCGAGCGAATCGAACGGGATAATGGGGTTTTTTGCATATTTCTGCCAGGTGCGCCCCCGATCGGTACTATAGGCCAACCGCTGCCCGCATTCGAAACTGGTGTAAAACAACAGGATTGTTTTTTCTGGTCCCTGTTGCAGTCCGGTTAGGTTTTTTTCATCGACCAACCCGCAGCCTGAGAATTCCGTGCAATGTGCCTTGTCGGTTGAGCTCTCGTCGGGGGTGAGGGCGATGGGCAGATGTTCCCAATGTACCAAATCGTTACTGACCGCGTGCCCCCAGTGCATGTAGCCCCATTCCAACCCATTCGGATTATATTGGTAAAAAAGATGGTATTCGCCATCGTAATAAACAAGACCGTTGGGGTCGTTATGCCAGTTTCGCTCAGGGGTAAAATGAAATTGAGGGCGGTAAAGTTCGTTTAGTGGTCGTTCCGGTTTTCCGGCAAACAACGTGAAAGATAAAAATACCAGAAAGGTTGATAAAGAAAATTTCATATCCGGGTTGTTATATGGTTTGAAGGGTTTCACAAATATAACTGAAAAATTAAGTTACAGCAGGATCAAAAAACATATCGTTTACGTTGGGGTTATTATCGGCCGTTGGCGATAAAGAATAATTGAATAGATTTGAAAGCAATTAATTAGAGCGATATCTACCCATGAGAAATTTGGTTGTCATAGGCTTTTTATTAGTCTCCGTTCAGATGTTCGGGCAGAGTGGATGGAAAAAGAACGGGTTAAAAGTGCTTCCGCCGATTTGTTACGGATCGGAAAAAACCTTAAGAACATCGGTTCCGTTGCGCGATGATTTGATTCTGAAACTGAAGTCGGCCGGAGGAACAAAAACAGCAACAATCAAGGTCGAATACATTGGGTTTAGCGCTGAAGCCCAGGCAGCTTTTCAGGCGGCTGTCGACGTGTGGGCCCAGCTGATTTATTCGCCAGTCCCAATTTATATTCAGGCCAAATGGGAGGCATTAGATAACGGAGTGTTGGGAAGCTGTGGCCCATACACGTATTACACAGATTTTTTGACAGCGCCTTATGCAAATAAATATTACCCCGTTGCATTGGTCGAGAAAATGTTGGGAGAGGAAGTAACCGATCGTTCAACGCCCGACATGGTTGCTTCTTTTAATAAAAATGTAAGCTGGTATTACGGAACCGATGGAAAGACTTCTCCGTCTAAGTATGACCTGATGTCGGTCGTGATGCATGAAATCGCTCATGGATTAGGGTTTACCGGGTTTTTCTATGCTTCGGGCACAAAAGGGATATACGGCGATTCATCCGGAGTACCGGCCATTTATGATTTGTTTATTGAAAATGGAGACGGGCAGAAATTAATCGACAAGTCGGTTTATAAGAACAACTCGGCCGAGCTTTATCAGGCGATGACTTCCAACCGGCTATGGTTCGATACCGAATTGGCCGCTGATCATGTCCATCCGGCTATTTATGCTCCTGATCCATACGACGAAGGCTCGAGCATGTACCATTTAGACGAAGGAACTTATCCGGCCGGGACCGTCAACTCGCTGATGACCCCCATCGCCAATCGTGGAGAATCGGTCCATGATCCGGGCGATTACACCATGGCTATTTTAAGTGAAATGGGGTGGAAGACCATTTTGATGAAGCATGATAATTTGAAAGATATTGAACTGGCAACTGAACCCCGCCCTGTCCGGTTGTTTGTGCAGAGTGATTACGAGCTTGTCAGGTCTTCGGTAAAGCTGATTTACACCAACGATACGTTTGCAACGGCTGATACAATCGAGATGGCCCAGTCAGGCAATCCGGAATATTTTGAAAGCGCAATACCAGCCGGGACGACCGGAGATGTGTCGTATTATTTCTGTGCCTCTGATCAGATGGGTCGGACTTTCAGGCTTCCCGGACAGGCGCCGGAAAATGTGTTCGAATATCATGTTGGCCCCGATCAAATGGCGCCTGTATTGGCACACGATCCGGTGCAATATCTGTTTGAATCAAATTTGTCTGTAAAAATCCGGGTGAGCGCTTCCGACAATATCGGGATAAAATCGGTAAAACTAGAATATTCGGTTAATGGCGGGAGCTTTCAGCAACTGACCCTGAACCATGAGACGGGCGATGTTTACGCTGTCGTCCTGAGCTTCCCTCCCGGGTCGCTGAAAGATGGCGATGAGGTCCGGTACCGGATTGTTGCGGAAGATTCTTCAACGATGGGAAATCCTTCGATGCTGCCCGAGAGCGGGTACTATAGTTTCTCAGTCGTGGCACTTCACAACCCGGTTGATTCTTATGCAGCCAATTTTGATGATAGTGGACTGAACGATTTCATCAACGCCGGGTTCTCGATTTATACTGCCGCAAAGTTTGATAATAATGCCTTGCAGTCTCAACACCCGTACCCAAGTCCGGGAGTCGATAATCTGGAATATAATTTTACCAGCTTACTGAAATATCCGGTCATCCTGAAAAGCGGCGGAACAATGGAGTTTGACGAAGTTGTGTTGGTTGAGCCGGGAGAAGACGGAAGTGTTTTTGGTGACGATGATTTTTGGGATTATGTGATTGTTGAGGGCTCAAAAGACAATGGGGCTTCGTGGTTGCCGTTGGTTGACGGGTACGATTCACGCGCCCAAGACTCTTGGTTTGCAAGCTACAATGCTGGTTTAAAAAGCAATAACTCAACAACTTCCGGGGCGAAAGACATGCTGGTTGCCCGTACCATCGACTTGTTGGCGAATGGAAATTTTGCCGTGGGTGATACCATTTTAGTCCGTTTCCGGTTGTTCTCCGATCCGTATGCCCATGGATGGGGTTGGCTGATCGATAACCTGAAGATCCAGGATGGAGCTACTTCAACCGAAAGTCTGGCCCTGTCGCCGGGGAACCTGCTGGTTTATCCGAACCCGGCAACCGACCTTGTGACTGTTAACCTGCAGGGAGCCACGAATTTTAATTCGACCCGGATTTGTCTTTATGATGCTTCAGGAACAAAAGTTTTTGACCGGGTCTATCCGGTTTCGGGGAACCGGATAAACCAGCAGATCAGCCTTCAGCCATTCACTGCCGGCTTGTATTTAATAACTTTAGAGACGGAAAACGGGCATCGGATCAGCCGAAAAATATTAAAAAACTGATATTTATTTTAAATCATTGTTAAAACATTATCTGTAAATGCCTGTTATACTGTGTGTAATATATTTAATAGTCAGAAATTGAAAGTCTTTTTGCATGCAATGTGTTGATTTTAAATAAAACACCTATATTTGTCGTCAAATTGCAACAAAATGAAGAGAGTTAGTAACAACAGTTTTTATTATTGGTTTTACTTTTTCGGTTCACAAAACGGGATCGGCTGGTAAACCATTGTTGTTACACAAGATATTTACGAAGGGTTCCGTGATGAACGGGGCCCTTTTTTTTTAACAACGAAAAAATTAACAGATGAAACTTGCAGTAATCGGGTTGGGACTTATTGGCGGATCAATGGCGCTTGATTTACGGAAATCGAAATTTGCGACCAAAATCATCGGGGTGGACGCGAGTGAGGCGAATGCCACGCAGGCCTTGAGACTTGGGCTTGTCGATGAGATCGACACGCTGGAAGGGGCCGTTTCCCGGACCGATATGGTGATCATTGCCATTCCGGTGAACTTTATACCGGAAACCTTGTCGAAAGTCCTGGATGTTGTTTCCGATCAAACGACCGTGATTGATGTGGGATCGGCCAAGAAACAGATTGCCGACTCGGTTGAAAACCATCCGAAGCGCCGGAACTATGTGGCAGCCCACCCCATGTCGGGGACTGAAAATTCGGGGCCGGAAGCAGCATTGGAAGGACTTTTTGAAGGAAAGATCACCATCATATGCGATCAGGAAAAATCAGGGCCGCTGCACCTGGCCTTTGCCGAAAAAATGTTCCAGTCGCTGGGAATGAACATTGCCTACATGACATCGGACGAACAAGATCACAGTACGGCGTTTATCTCCCACTTGCCGCACGCGGCTGCCTTTGCACTGGCCAATGCTGTCCTGGCAAAAGAAAACCGCGAAATTATTTTCGACCTGGCTTCCGGAGGGTTCCAGTCGACAGTTCGTCTGGCCAAGAGTTCTCCGGAGATGTGGGGGCCAATTTTTCAGCAAAACAAAGGTTATGTTTTAGAATCGCTGGATGTATATATCAAACATCTGAAAGCATTCAGGAAAAGTATCGAAAATGATGACCCGCAGGAAATGTACGAACTGATGCGGAACGCGAACCGCATCCGTGGTGTCCTTGAAGGCCAGAACGGTTCGCTCGTAAAAAACGAAAAGACAATTATTAAACTTTATACCAAATAGTTATGGCATTAGAATTGGAAATTAACCCGATTAAACACTGGTTGCCCCAGTTAAATAACCCGCTGTTGATTGCGGGTCCCTGTAGCCTGGAAAGCGAAGAACAGGCTATGGAAACTGCCAAATTGTTAGCCAAAGACCACCGTGTATTTGTTTACCGGGGAGGTGTCTGGAAGCCGCGCACCCGTCCGGGAAGCTTCGAAGGGATTGGCTCAATCGGGCTGAAATGGTTGCAGATGGTCCGCGAAGAAACCGGTTTGCCGGTTGGTACCGAGGTTGCTAACGCACAACACACCGAAGAAGCCCTGAAAGCCGGGCTGGATGTGCTTTGGATTGGCGCCCGCTCAACAGCAAGCCCGTTTGTGGTCCAGGAAATTGCCGATGTGGTAAAAGGTACCGACGCCGTTGTGATGGTGAAAAACCCGGTTAACCCGGATGTTCAGCTGTGGATGGGTGCATTCGAGCGGTTGAGCCAGGCCGGAATCAAAAACCTGGTGGCCATCCACCGCGGGTTTACGCCTTTCCGCGAAACCCAGTACCGCAATTACCCGAACTGGCAAACGGTGATTGAGTTACGCCGCCTGATGCCGAATTTGCCAATTATTTGCGACCCGAGCCATATCGCCGGGAAACGCGAGTACCTGTTCGAGATTGCACAGAAGGCATTCGATATGGGGCTGGACGGCTTGATGCTTGAGTCGCACCGCGACCCGTCGTGTGCCCTCAGCGACAAGGAACAGCAATTAACCCCGGCTGATCTGGGTAAATTGCTCGATCGGTTGGTTATTCGTAATGTGAAGTCGGAAAACAAACAGTTTGAAAACCAGCTTGAACTGTTGCGCAGCCGGATTGATGTGATTGATAAGGAATTGCTGGAGTTGCTGTCGTCGCGTGTCGAGATTGTAAAGCAAATCGGGCAGTATAAAAAAGAGAACAACGTAACGGCTTTGCAGATAAACCGATGGACTGAGTTGATGGAAAAACGGGTAAGCCTGGGAGAGAAACTGAACCTGAACCCCACGTTTGTAAAAATCCTGTTCCAGTTGATTCACGAAGATTCAGTCCGCATGCAAACCGAGATTATGGATAGTGAATAGTTTGTTTACCTGAAGATAAAGAAAGAAAGCAAAGAGCGCGGGGCCGGGTGTCTCGCGTTTTTTTTGAATAGATTTAGACCCTGTGGGAGTGTAAATTAAACTCTGTCTGGTAAATTATTCATTCAATTCAAAACTACTGTTTTTTTTTTGATTCCAACTCTTAAATGCTTTTTTGAACCTGGGATAAAATTGGACAAGGGCGGCGCAGGCACGGAGCCGTTTAT
>JAJUGZ010000026.1 GCA_029265715.1 Bacteroidota bacterium | reverse complement strand
TAAATTTTCAATGTTGTTTCGAATAATTTTTCGTAACAGCTTTTGTTTTTTTAATCAAGTTAGCACCGGAATGGAATTGAGCTTGTGAATCGGAGCGCAGCAAAGATCCACGCAGTGAAATCCGCGAAGCGAATAGCCATTTATACATTCCCGGTTGGTATAAGCTTCAGCTTTTATGGCTATTTCATTGGCTAAAAATAAATTTACAGAATGACAAACGCCACTCACCTTCGTCCGCCAGTGCCAGGCCTCTCTACGGGCAGAAAGGGGCAAAGCGAGAGCAACGAGCTGGGAATAACTCAACACCGATCAATAAGAAATGTGACACTTTTTCCCTAATCATTTACCTCTAACTCAAGTTAATCAAGGCTTTTCATTGCAATTGAACTCCCGGTTTAACGAAACCCAAACTCGTTCCCGGCTCTCCAAACCTGAAAATTTGGATACCTTTACCACCTCTAAACGCAATACGGTTATGGAATATATTTTTGAACTGCCTTTTAAAGTACGCGACTACGAGTGCGACATTCAGGGAATTGTAAATAACGCCGTGTACCAGAATTACCTGGAACATACCCGACATGAGTTTCTGGAACACGTTGGCCTGAATTTCGCTAAAATGCACGACGAAGGCATCGATGCGGTTGTTATCCGCGTTGAAATTGACTATAAATCGCCTCTAAAAAGCGGCGACCGGTTTGTCTGCAAAGTAAACGTGGCCCGCGAAGGCAACCTGAAGTTCGTCTTTTTACAAGACATATACCGCCTGCCCGACATGAAACTGATTGTGAAAGGGAAAGTGACCGCCGTCACCATCAACGCACAGACCGGTCGTCCGGTTGCCCCCCGGGAACTGGTTGACGTGTTCGATCAGTATGTCGGGTAATTACAGCACCATCAAGTCGCGCGGGAAATTGGTCAACAATTCCGGGGCTTGGTCTTGAACCAAGATGGTATCTTCGATGCGCATGCCACCCCACCCCGGAATATAAACGCCGGGCTCGATAGTCAGCACCATGTCTTTTACCAGACGTGCTTCGCAGGTTTGACCCAAGAACGGTAGCTCGTGAATCTGCAATCCAACGCCATGACCCAGTCCGGGGTAATAATATGGCAGATATTTTTCACTGAGGGTCTCGCGTACTTTGGTATCGGGAAAATGGCCAATCACCCCATGGCGCGAAGCCTGCACCGCTTCGTGCTGGGCCTTCTGCAACAACGCGTACAGCTCTCGCTGCTCGTCGCTGGCCTGCCCCAAAATGAAAGTCCGGCTGATGTCGGCATGAAACCCGTTGTAGAGTGCGCCAAAATCGAACAAAACCCAATCGCCTTTTTCAAGACGTTTGCCATCTGGTTTCCCGTGCAACATGGAGGTCTTCGCCCCCGAAAGTACCATGGTGTCGAACGAAAGATTACCTGCCCCGTTGTTTTTCATGTTGAACTCGAGCCGGGCCACGATCTCCATCTCGGTCACTCCTTCGCGAATAAACGGGATAGTCTGTTCCAGCGAACGATCGGATATTTCGCAGGCCGTTCGCAAAGCTGCAATCTCTTGTTCGTCTTTCACCATCCGGAGATTTTCTATTAGTCCGGAAGTAGGGACCAGCTCCACTTCGTGCAGTCCGTTTCTCAGCATCTCCCAGGTCGAGAAACTCATCACACTGCTCTCAAATCCCAGGTTTCTCAAATGGCATTCGACGGCAATATACTGGTATGTTTCAATGCCGTACCGTTTGTTGTCCTTCCATTTAAATACCTCGATCTCGGGCGGGCACTCTATTCGCGCCTGTTCGGTGTAACGACCGTCGGTGAGCAGCATGCAGCGGTTGGCCGACACGAACAAGAGCGACGAATCGCCGGTAAATCCGCTGAGATAAGTCACATTAGCTTCTGACGAGACTAAAAAACCATCGAGCTGATTTTCTTTTAATTTTTCAAGGAATTTATGGATGCGTTTCATTGTTGTTTGTTTTGTGTTTCATCTGGAGCCATTCCGGATGACTGCGCTGCAAAGTTGGTCATTTATTTCGACGTTGTAAACGGAATGGCATGGCAACTTACACATTCATTCACCTCCGGAAAATATTCCTTCAGGATAGCATACAACGTCGGGTCGTACTCTTTCAGCTCGGCCCGCGTATTAATCTGGTTATGCTTGCCATCGGGTTTCGGTACCTCGGCATTCACGTTAAACCAATCTTGTACGCCTTCGGCCCAATATTCTTCGATGTTGGTTGCCGCATAGGTTTTTTGGTATTTACCTGCAGCCAGAGCAGCATCGAGCGACTTCTTCAGGCGGGTATTGATGGTCGAATCCACCATCAGGATCCCGGCCAAATGGATGGTATGGGCGAACTCGTGGATCAGGATATCTTCAGCATGATACTTATCGATCTGATAACAAAGCAGGTTTTCCTCGGCACAGGTTGTCAGCGGCTCATCGGCAGTACCGCCCAGCCCGCGGGCCCGAAGGTCCCAGTTAATGGTTGTGTCGTTAGCTAAGTACCGGTGCTCCGGAATATCGGTTGTGCCTTCGTAACGGCCCATCACACCAATACGCACACCTTCTTCACGCATTTTTGCTACGATCTTCTCCGGAAGCATTCCGGTCATGAACACAATGATTTGCCAGGCCCGGACCAGCGCCGAATCCGGAACCCGCCATGAACTAATGACCGGGAACCCATTGGCATCGAGATACTTTTTATAAAAAGGATCAAGGTTAAGCGATGCCGGCGGAGGAGTAACTTTGACTTCGGAGCCTTGCTTTTCGCCAGATGACAGCATAACCGGGGAACCTGCCATGGCCGGGAAACTGAATGCAATTGACAAGAAAAGCATGCCCACTTGAACGATTCGTTTCATAATGATCGTTTTTTAGAAAAGGTAAATAATGGAAAATAGATATATAAAGATGCGCTTTAGTTATACAATTACTGAAAAAACTTCAACTCTGTGAAAATATGCTCTAAAATCATCAAAATACATGATAATAGTCACTGCGACACTTTACCAGATCTATTATTTTGGGCATCGTAAAAAGAATATGATTTTTTTTGACGGCCATGCCCCTAAAAAACTACACCAACAAGCTCTATCACGAATTTGGCAAGTGCCTGTTCGAGTGCTGGATCATCTAATCCCGGCATCATGCGCACAGCTCATTAAAAATGAGCGCGGCCAATCTTTTCATTTCTAAATTTTAAGACAGCCTCCGGAACGAAACGACCAGTCGGTCCGGACATGCCTAAATAAAAAGTGGGAACTAACCCAATAATTGTATAACGGTAACAAATCCCTAAAAACTAAACACTCACAACATGAAGCTTTACAATGTTTTGTTCTGGATGGCCTGTTTGCTTGCCTTTCCGGTTGGATCACGGGCACAGCTAACTGCCGAAGATTACCAGCGGGCCGATTCGACTATAAAATTTAATGACCTGGTTTACCATGCATTTGTCAACCCGACCTGGATTGACAGCACTTCGACCTGCTGGTACAGTGTAAAAACCCGTAAAGGGACCGAATACCTCCGGATTCTGGCCGACAAACAAAAAAAGGTACCAGCGTTTGATCAGGAAAAATTGTGCGCCCGGATCAACGAACAAACCGGGAAGAAATATTCGCCCTGGAAACTACAGCTTGCCAGGCTTTCGTTTAGCCACGACCAGAAAGAAATCACATTCGAACTGGAAGGCTACACCTGGAAATGCGAGCTGACTAAGTACACACTTACCAAACAAGGCCCGGTAAAAAAACCAGACAACCGTTATTGGGCCGAGCGCGAAGATGAAACCGATGGGAAACCGGTCGCTTCGCCCGACAGCCTGTGGTTTGCACTGATCAAAAACTACAATGTTTACCTGAAAGACCGGAAAACAAACCAAGAGTTTCAGTTGAGTTACGATGGCTCGGCTGGCGATTATTACTCGTCGTACCTTGCGTGGTCGCCCGATTCAAAGCACTTGGCAGTAAACAAGATACGCAAAAACGAAAAACATTACATTTATTTCATCGAGTCATCGCCCAAAGATCAGCTTCAACCCATCCTGCAAAAACGCGACTATTTGAAACCCGGCGATGCACTGCCAATTAAACGCCCGGCCTTGTTCGATGTGGCAACCAGAAGCCAGGTTCCGGTCGACAGCGCCCCGTTCGAAAACCAGTACGATTTATCCGGCCCCAGCTGGCGAAAAGACAGCCGTGCTTTTACCTTCGAATTTAATCAGCGCGGCCACCAGGTTTACCAAGTCGTTGAAGTAGATGCCGTTTCAGGAAAAATCAAAATCCTGATCGACGAGCGCAGCAAAACGTTTGTGGAATACAGCGGCAAACATTTCCGTTACGATGTGAACGACGGCCGGGAACTGATCTGGATGTCGGAACGCGATGGATGGAACCACCTTTACCTGATCGACGGCGCTTCCGGAGCCGTGAAAAACCCAATTACCAAAGGCGACTGGGTGGTGCGCGAAGTGGTGCATGTCGATGAAAAGAACCGCGAAATCATTTTCGCCGGAAGTGGCCGAAACCCCGGAGAGGACCCCTATTTTATCCATTATTACAAAGTTGGGTTCGATGGCAGCGGGCTGGTTGATTTAACACCGGAACAGCTCAACCACTCCGCAACATTTTCGTCCGATTATAAATACCTGATCGACAATTACTCGTCGGTAAATGTGGCGCCAACCACCGTTTTACGCGATGCGACCAGCGGCAAGCTGCTGATGGAACTGGAGAAAGCCGACATCGACGACCTGTTGGCTACAGGATGGCAAAAACCGGAAGTTTTTGTTGCCAAAGCCCGCGACGGGAAAACCGACATCTGGGGAAATATTTACCGCCCGACCAATTTCGACCCGAAAAAATCATACCCCGTCATCGAATACATTTATGCCGGCCCCCAGGGGTCGTTTGCCCAGAAAACGTTCCGCCCATTTATGTCTCCGTTTACCGGATTGTGCGAACTGGGCTTTATCATTGTCCAACTGGATGGCATGGGAACTTCGAACCGCTCGAAAGCGTTCCACGATGTTTGCTACAAAAACCTGAAAGATGCCGGCTTCCCCGACCGTATTTTGTGGATCAAAGCTGCGGCTAAAAAATACGCCTACATGGATACCACCCGCGTTGGCCTGTTTGGCGGATCGGCTGGTGGACAGAACACCCTGGCCGGCTTGCTGTTCCATCCGGAGTTCTATAAAGCCGGTTCGGCTTCGTGCGGCTGTCACGATAACCGGATGGACAAAATGTGGTGGAACGAACAGTGGATGGGCTACCCAATCGGGCCGGAATATGCCGAATGTTCAAACGTGGTGAATGCTCCCAAACTTGAAGGCAAACTGCTGCTCATCGTTGGCGAGGTTGACGACAATGTCGATCCGGCCTCGACCATGCAGGTGGCCGATGCGCTGATCAAAGCCAAAAAGGATTTTGAACTGGTGGTACTGCCGGGCGTGAATCATACGCTGGGTGGCGATTTTGGAGAACGCAAACGTCGCGACTTCTTTGTAAAAACATTTTTACACGAAGAAACCCCGGATTGGAATTCAAAAAAATAACTTATCACCGGGCAATTAAGTAATGGGAATTAGAATGGAGTGAATTCGATGTAAGAAATAAGGGGGGAAAAGGGATGTTTTTGTTGCGAGTTGGGTGAATAGCGTGCACTCTGCGGATAAAAAACGTTGTGGTTAAATAAAACGAACATGTTGCTTCACAACACGCAAGAGAATGATAATAATTTCAGCAACATGTGAGGTTTTCATACAACCATTAAAAAACCAATCATTATGGTATGAAAATCCTACTTCACCTTCCTGAACCGCAGCTTGCTTTCCGCAGACATTTTTTCGCAGGCATATTGGAAGATGAGGCGCGGAGCGGTGTCCTTCCATTTCAGGAGAAATTGTTCGGTCGGCTCGGGATCAATTTTCCAGGCCTCGCGCAAAAACCAGCCAACGCCCTGATGAACCTCACGTTCCGGATCAGTCATCAGCTTTTCAACAAACCGGATGGATGGCAAAACCTCCTTCGTTTTTTTGATGTGTTTAATGAGCGTTACCGGCACACAACGGCGCTGAAATTTATACGGCGAATCGAGCCAACTCCGGAAATCGTTCATTTCAATGATCTTTTTATCCAGGAACTTCGGCAAAATAAACATACCCAGCATATCAGCATGGGCCCAGTTATGGATGCTGCCCGGGAACAGGCGGCTAATCTGCTCGAAAGTTCCCCGGGTAAATTGCCTGGCAAAACCATCAACGAGCAACAGTCCGAACGAAACTTCTTCATATTTTCCGCTGGCCACCAACGAGGGCATCGCCTCCCACGTAAGCGATAAATTGACGCCTTCTGTTTTCAGCAACTCTTTTACTTTCTCATAAACCTGAGGCGACGACAAACCATACACATCGATGGGATGCTTGAAATAGCGCTGCGATTGGAGGGCCCGTCCCTCATCGGCATTTTCCAGGCAGTAATTGCGGATGTTTTCGATCAAATCCCGGGCTTTCATGGTGCTCATCAGAGCTAAATTACTCCACTAACTATCCTATCAATTCCTGAATTTCATTGAGATGCAAATAGAGGTGGTCGAGATAACCGGTAATCATTTGTTCGAGTGTCACGACGGTTCCCTCAAAATCGGTCCAGGTATGGTCCAGCGTTTCCGGATTAACTTTTTCAATAACCTGGATCATATGCAGGTTGAAAAACTTCCACAACTGAACCAGGTTATTCCAGTCGGCCGATTGGTAATCCTGAATTGCAATCCAGCGATCGTTGTCCTGCCGGTAATCGGGGAAACCCAAATTTTCGTTGTATTGCAGGCGCACCATGCGCTGGTGGTTGTTCGAGGCCGAATCGACCAGGTGCCCCAAAATCTGCCGGATGCTTCGGTTCTGAGCATTGCGGCGTTCAGTGATTGTTTCTACCGGTAACGACTCAAAAATGGGCTCCCAGTGTTCAATGATTTGTGCTATACCACTGGTTATATCGATAAAACTTCGTGTTCCTGTTTTCACAAATAAATCTGTTTAGGGTCAATAAATTTGAACTTTCACCTAACTGATCTCGAACATACTGGCCAGGTCATACTTCGAAAAAGCACGGAATGCCACCATGGTCTCGTTTTTTGTAATACCCTCAACGTTAGCCATTTTTTCGGTAATCAGCTCGGCCAGGGCCTCATTATTAGGTAACCGGATAATGGCAACAAAATCAAATTGCCCACTCACTGAAAATACCTCGGTGACCCCTTCAATCCCGGCCAATTGTTCGCCGACCTGACGAATTTTGGTACGCTCGGCATTGATCAATACAATTGCTGTAATCATGTTTCCCTCCCGTTTTTTGTTAGTTCTACAAATTTGCAAAATTGTTTCCCACTTCTGCCTATAATTTATTCCAGAGTTTTTAACTCAGCCACTCGATCAGGAAGCTGTAGAATGCAGCATTAGACGTCAAAGGTTGATCGTATCCAGCAATAATGTACACATATTCAACCGAATCCGGAAAGTCCTTTTCAACCGTCAACCTCACCGGCGCCCACGACAACCCGATTCCACGCGTCTGAAACAGGTTATAAATATCATCATAGCCATGATAAACCTGACGGATCGTTCGCCGGTCTATCCGAAATTCAGCATCGGTCCCGGCATAAGTATCCAATCCGTAAAAAATCAGGCTGTCCGGCTTCAGTTCCAGCGTGCCACGATAGCGATGGGGTGGCAATGCTCCGGAAATATGTGCCCAAAGCCAGTCGAACAGATTCCTTCGCTTAAAATCGTTCCCCAAAATTATCAGAGCGTTCATCCTGTTCATAAATTCAGTTTTTTTGAGTTTCCCTGCTGGTCAGTAATCTCATCCGTTTTACGCATCCCGCAAATCCCTGTTTTTAATTCTCCGGAAAAGTTTTCCTCAAAACAGAGAAATTCAAAGTCCCTGCGAATTACAAGTCTTGCCGGCCAGCATTTTGTTACAGTTCTGCATTTCCGGAGCAGATTGTTAATTTAATGCGCCTGTCAACCCGTATTTCGCCCCGAGAGATAAGTTTTTTATAGCTTTATGCCCGCATTGATCTGCAAACCAATTTTTATAAACTGAACGATTATGAGGGTTCGATTTTTCATTTTTTTCTTTCTTTTTTCCGGAATCCTGACTGCCCAGGAGGGTAACCCAATCTATAAAAATCCGGGGAAAAGCCCGAATGAGCGGACAAAGGATTTGCTGTCGCGCATGACGCTGGACGAGAAAATCGGTCAGGTCCTTTGCTTTCTGGGCTGGGATATGTACGAAATTAAAGGCGCCGATGTGTTGCCATCGGAACAATTTAAAAACCTGCAGCAGGAACAATGGCCCGGCATGTTTTGGGCAACTTTCCGAGCCGACCCCTGGACCCGCAAAACCCTCGAGAATGGATTGACACCCGAACTGGCTGCCAAAGCTGCCAACGCGTTACAAAAGTACAACATCGAACATTCCCGGTTAGGTATTCCAATTTTCTTAGCCGAAGAAGCTGCTCACGGCCACATGGCCATCGGCACCACGGTTTTCCCGACCAGTTTAGGACAGGCGGCTACCTTCAACCCCGAATTGCTGGAAGAAATGGGACGGGTTATCGGCAAAGAAATCCGGGCTCAAGGCGCGCATATTGCCTATGACCCCATTCTCGACCTGGCCCGCGAACCGCGTTGGTCGCGCGTTGAAGAAACTTTCGGCGAAGACCCGGTATTAGTTTCAACCCTGGGCGCATCAATGGTAAAAGGGTTGGGAGGCGGCGAACTGTCGAAACCAAACAGCGCCATTTCAACCCTGAAACATTTTGTAGCCTACGGGGTCCCCGAGTCGGGAATCAACGGCAATGCATCGGTGGTGAGCAAACGCGATTTACTCGAAAATTATATGCCACCGTTTAAGAAAGCCATCGACGCCGGCGCCCTTTCGGTAATGACATCCTATAACTCCATCGATGGTATCCCGTCGACCATGAACAAAGAATACCTGACCGACATTTTACGCAAAGAATGGGGGTTCAAAGGGTTTACCGTTTCAGATTTGTACAGCATCGAAGGCATCAAAAGTTCACACTTTATCACCGAAACCGTTCAGCAGGCTGCCATCAATGCCATGGAAGCCGGGACCAATGTTGATCTGGGAGGGCAAGCTTTTGCAAAACTGAAAGAAGCCATCAAAGATGGGCGCATGAGTGAAGCGGTGCTCGACTCGGCTGCTTCCCAGGTGCTGCGGTTGAAATTCGCGATGGGCTTGTTCGACAATCCGTATGTCGACCCGGAAAAGGCAAAAAAAGAGGTCCATACTGCCGAGTCGGTTGAGCTGGCCCGGAAAATGGCACAGCAATCAACGGTGTTGCTCGAAAACAACGGCATTTTGCCCCTGTCCAAAAAAGGATTGAAGCTGGCCGTTATCGGGCCCAATGCCGATATGATGTACAACCAGCTGGGCGACTATACTGCACCGCAGCCGGAACAAACAATCATCACGGTATTGGAAGGTATTGTGGCCAAAGTAGGAGCTTCGAATGTTGTTTACGAGAAAGGTTGTGCCATCCGCGACACAACCGACAGCAATATCTCGGCAGCTGTGAAGGCCGCCCAAAACACAGATGTGACAATCGTGGTTGTCGGTGGTTCGAGCGCCCGCGACTTCAACACAAGGTTTCAGGCTACCGGCGCCGCCGAGGCCAACACAAAGATCCAAAGCGACATGGAAAGTGGCGAAGGAAACGACCGGCAATCGTTAGAGCTAATGGGGCACCAGCTAAAACTATTGAAAGCACTAAAAGCGACCGGGAAACCGCTGGTAGTCGTTTACATCGAAGGCCGCCCATTAAACATGAACTGGGCTTCGGCAAATGCCGACGCACTGCTAACAGCCTGGTACCCGGGTGAACAGGGTGGAAACGGAGTTGCCGATGTGTTGTTTGGCGATTACAACCCCAGCGGCCGTTTGCCCATTTCAGTGCCGGTTAATACCGGTCAACTGCCAGTTTATTACAACAAGAAAAACCCGAAAGCACACAACTATGTCGAAGGCAGTTCTGATGCCCTTTATCCGTTTGGTTACGGGAAAAGCTATACCCGATTCGACTATTCAAACCTGAAAATTGCTCAAACCGGCAATTTCAGCTACAATGTTTCATTCGATCTGACTAATACCGGCAACTATGACGGAACCGAGATTCCGCAATTGTACCTGCGCGATGAAGTAGCCTCAACGGTCCGCCCGATGAAGCAACTTGCCAACTTTTCACCGGTCTTCCTCAAAAAAGGAGAAACCAAACGTGTTCAGTTTAAACTGACCAAAGATAATTTCAGCCTGATTGGCATTGATTACAAACCGGTTGTCGAAGCCGGCGATTTTCTCATCCTGATCGGAGCTTCGTCCAACGATATTAAACTAAAAGACAAATTGACGCTGACAAACAGTTTCGTTTACTAACATGAGACAGAAAATCACCGATCGTATGAAATGCCCCGGCGAGAAGGGGCATTTCGTATGTGCAGAAAACCGGGTCTGCTATCGTTCCGTTTTAAACAAAGCAGTTCCATCGAACAGAACTATTCATTAACTTGCATCAACTAAATGGAACAGCGTTATGGCCGAAAAAGAAATCGAACTGCTATCACAACAACTTGAAAGTCTGGGCGCCAAAAACTTCGATCTGGAAGCCTGGAAAAGCCGTACCCTGATTTTTTTGGAACGCATTTTCGGGAAAGAAAGCTCCAAGATCAGGATGGTCCGCGAACTGAAATACGATTATTCGAGCTGGAACCTGCGCGACACGGCCGGAACCGGTAAGGACAAGGACCCGGTCGTACAAAAAGCCCGCGAAATACTCGAAGCTGCCATTACCGAACTTCGCCTCATGGGTCTGCCGCCCCAGGAAGCCCAAAGCAACAAACTCTTAACCCTGCTCGAAGAAGAACTGACCGGCAAACAGATGCGCGAAATATCGGCAATCCTGCAATCGGGCGATACCGACAAAATGGAACGGATCAGGGCCCTTATCGACACGCTCGAAAAAGAAACGCTGACCACCCTGATTGCCAAACTATTGATCCACTGATTCAGGGAGATCGTACAGCTGGCTTTTGCCGTTGACAACGGTTTTATACCTTTGTCGGGCAATCTGCTTATCAAAAAAAACGAATGAACACACCTAACGTTGCCATTGTTATCCTGAACTGGAACGGTGAAAAGCTGTTGCCCGAATTTCTGCCATCGGTTATTGAGCATAGCCAGTTGCCGGGCGTCGAAGTGATCGTGGCCGACAACTGCTCCGACGACCACTCCATCGATTTGCTGCAAAGGCAATTTCCCGAAGTCAGGCTTTTGCAACTCGATCGTAATTATGGCTTTGCCGAAGGGTACAACCAGGCGCTCCGACAAATTGACGCCGACTATTATGTGCTCCTGAACTCGGACGTGGAAGTTACCCCCAACTGGATAGAACCAGCTATCAGCCTGATGGATCAGGATAAAACGATCGCGGCCGTCCAACCCAAAATATTAAGCTACCACCGCAAAACACACTTCGAATATGCCGGCGCTGCCGGGGGCTTTATCGACCGTTTCGGGTATCCGCTGTGCCGCGGCCGGGTTTTCGATGTTTTAGAAGAAGACAAAGGACAATACAACGACCGTGTCGACATTTTTTGGGGCAGCGGCGCCTGCCTGTTTATCCGGGCCGGCTTGTTCCACAAAGCCGGAGGCTTCGATGCCGGTTTTTGGGCCCACATGGAAGAAATCGACCTGTGCTGGCGATTGAAAAACATGGGATTCCGCATCATTTATTCGCCCGACAGCGTGGTTTATCACCTGGGGGGCGGAAGCCTGCCTTACGACAATCCGCGCAAACTGTACCTCAACTTCCGCAACAACCTGTGGCTTTTATACAAAAACCTGCCGGCCCGCGAACTGTTCCCGGTACTGTTTCTCCGGATGGTGCTCGACGCCGTTGCAGCGTTTAAACTACTGGCCGAAGGCAATTTAAACGGCATTAGAAGCGTGCTGAAAGCTCATTATCATTTTTACCGGTCGCTCCGGGAAATGCACGGCAAACGAAAACAGTTTTCAACGATCGGAAAATTTGGACACCATCCGGAGATGCTCCGGAAAAGTGTTGTTTTCCAGTATTACATCCGCAAGCGCCGGACCTTCTCCGAATTCTGAAACAAGCAGAAGCCCGAAAGCTGTTTCCCGGAACAAATACCAAAAGCCGGTACTTTTTTCCGTTTAGGGTGTTAAATTTGGACAACTAAAAGTTATACTGCATGATCAGTGAGAAATTCCCGTCGCGATTGCTGGAGAACGCCGTAAACGAATTTGCCAAACTGCCGGGCATTGGCCGGAAAACAGCCCTGCGCCTTGTACTGCACCTGCTAAAACAAGATCCGGCCGAGGTTGAAATATTTGGCAACAGCCTGATCAGGCTCCGCAACGAAATTAAACACTGCCGGGTGTGCCACAATATTTCCGACACCGATATTTGCAATATCTGCTCCAACCCGTCGCGCAACGAATCGCTGGTTTGCGTAGTCGAGAACATCAAAGATGTAATGGCTATTGAAAACACCCACCAATACAACGGGTTGTACCATGTTCTCGGCGGGATTATCTCGCCCATGGACGGCATCGGCCCTTCCAACCTTGAAATTGACTCGTTGGTACAACGGGTAGCCGAAGGAAATATCAGCGAAGTGATTTTGGCGTTGAGCACCACCATGGAAGGCGACACAACCAACTTTTACATTTACAAAAAGCTGCGAACAGCCAACATCAAAATATCGACCCTGGCCCGCGGTGTTTCGATTGGCGACGAGCTGGAATATACCGATGAAGTAACTCTCGGACGGTCGCTGGTGAACCGGACCAATTTTGAAGACTCAATTATCCAATAGCCCCATCCAGAAATGAAGCTATCCGTCGTCATCGTCAACTACAATGTCAGGTACTTTCTGGAACAATGCCTGCATGCCGTCAGGAAAGCCTCAGACGGACTGCCCTGCGAAGTGTTCGTGGTCGACAATAACTCGGTCGACGGTTCGTGCCAGATGGTCCGCGAAAAGTTTCCGGAGGTCATCCTGATCGAAAACAAGGAAAATGTCGGGTTTTCGAGAGCCAACAACCAAGCCATCCGCCAATCTTCCGGAGAATACATTTTGCTCCTGAACCCCGACACGGTTGTCGAAGAAGACAGCTTCCGGAAGATCATTGCCTTTATGGATGCCACACCCGATGCCGGAGGATTGGGCGTAAAAATGATCGATGGGAAAGGCAATTTTCTGCCCGAATCGAAACGCGGATTGCCAACCCCGATGGTGGCCTTTTACAAAATCTTCGGTTTTTCGCGCCTGTTCCCCCGCTCCAAAAAATTCAGCCGTTACCACCTGGGTTATCTCAGTAAAGACCAATTACATGAAGTGGATGTACTTTCCGGGGCGTTCATGCTCATGCGCCGCAAGGCGCTCGACCAGGTTGGCCTGCTCGACGAAGATTATTTCATGTACGGCGAAGATATCGACCTTTCGTACCGTATCCAGAAGGGCGGCTACAAAAACTATTATTTCCCCGGCACGACAATTATCCATTATAAAGGCGAAAGCACCAAAAAAGGCAGCATCAACTACGTAAAGGTATTCTACCGTGCCATGGTAATTTTCGCCCAAAAGCACTTCTCAAAAAGCAACGCACGCAGTTTTTCCCGGCTTATCAATCTGGCCATCTATTTCAGGGCTTTGCTCGCCATTGCCGGGCGCATCAGCGGGCGGATTTTCTTCCCGGTTTTAGATGCCGGGCTAATTTACGCCGGATATTCGGTCCTGCTCCCCTACTGGGAAAACCTAAAATTTGAGCCTGGTTATTATCCTCCCGAATTTCTGCACCTGATTGTCCCGGCTTATATTTTGATTTGGCTGACGGGCATCTGGCTGAGCGGAGGATATCGGAAACCGGTAAGTCTGTACCGGTTGCTGCGAGGGTTAATGTGGGGAACTCTGGCCGTGCTGGTGGCTTATTCGCTGGCCAGCGAGTCGATGCGCTTTTCACGCGCCTTGATATTGCTGGGAGCCGCCTGGTCGTTCCTAACGTTGACAAGTTACCGCTATCTGTTGAGCCTGACGAAGAAAAGCATCTTCCAGTTCGAAATAAATAAACGAAAGCGGTTGGCTGTGGTTGCCAACCCAACCGAAGCTGAACGAATTTCCGGTTTGTTAAAAAACGCCAGCCACAAAACCGATCTGGCCGGTTTTATCATGCCGGACACACACCTCCCCTCTTCCGATTATTTAGGAGGGGTCAGCCAATTGCGCGAAATAGTACGGATCAACAAAATCGACGAACTTGTTTTTTCTTCAGAAGACATTCCGGCCCAACAAATCATCCAACACATGCTCGATTTGAACGATATGGAAATTGATTACAAAATCGCACCTCCTGAAAGTTTTTCGATCATCGGCAGCAATTCCATTTCAACCGCTGGCGACCTGTATGTCGTACACCTCAACTCGTTGGCCAAAGAAACCAACCGGCGCAACAAACGCCTGCTCGACCTGGCCTTGTCACTTGGTTTTCTGTTCGGAATTATTTTCACCATCTGGCCTGTCAGGCAAAAAAGCGGCTTTCTCCGGAATATCTTTCAGGTGATGGCCGGAAACCGCAGTTGGGTTGGCTATCTGCCCGGCTCCACGGGTGACGCCCATTTACCTGTATTACGAACAGGGATCCTTTCGCCGGGCGATCTGTTCCCGGAGCCTGTTTCGCCTCAAAAAGCCGTTGAACTGAACATGATTTACGCTAAAGACTACCGGCTAACCACCGACCTGGAAATCATTTTTAAAGCCTATCCTAAACTCGGACAATCATGAACCAAAAACTTACCCACGGAAACGTCCGGCTCCGCGCCCTGGAACCCGATGATATCGACTTGTTGTACGACTGGGAAAACAATATGGAAATCTGGCATGTCAGCAATACGCTCGAACCGTTTTCAAAATATATTCTGGCCAAATACATCAAAGAATCGAACCGCGACATTTACGAGGCCAAACAAATGCGTCTAATTATCGAAACCCTCGGCGGTCGTGCGGTTGGTGCAATCGACCTGTTCGACTTCGACCCGTTTCATTTTCGGGCCGGTATCGGAATTCTGATCCACAACCTCGAAGACCGGCACAAAGGCTATGCAACCGATGCACTCCGGGCCTTGTGCGATTATGCCCGTGATTACCTCCGGGTACATCAACTATATGCCAACATTTGCGAGGATAATTTACCCAGCATTCAACTCTTCGAGAATGCCGGGTTCACACTTTCCGGAACAAAAAAAGACTGGGTCCGCAGGCCGGATGGCTGGAAAAGCGAACTTATATTTCAGAAAATTTTCAGCTAACCCGCTATTGCTATCTTTAAAACAGAAAGACATGCGGGCCGTTCGATAAAATCGGAATTTTTAAAACGCGCTCAACGTATTGAAAGTAGTAGAATAGTTTGTGGTTTAATTCAAACCCGTAATCAACGGTTGGATCATAACCAATGATGGGTTCGAAAAACGGATTTCGTACAGGGTCCATCGCCTTGGCTTCCCAGGCCGCTACATACAGTTTGTTCCACCCTTCGTAAAACGACTGGGAACGATATTGCGACGGATTGTTTTGGAGGGTATACCAAGTCTCGAATTTCAGGTCGAAGGTTTCCAGCTCATATCCGAGGCTATCGTTCTGCTCTATTTCAACCGGCCTGGCCTTCCGCTCGGTCAATTTCTTTTGTGTCGCACAAGCGCCAATCAACAATAAAACACCAATCCCAAATATTATCTTTTTCATAGCTCACGGTTTTCGTATCCTGCAATCCAGAATACGAAAACCATGTCCTGTTTGTTCTTGCACATTGCCTGCAAAAGTGCCATGCCCCTGATTTTTTTACCGGATAGGTCTACAAAGTACACGCGGAGCCACTGATTTTCACCGTAATAGTTTTCAGTTGCGGTCTCTGTCTCCATCACTTCATTCAATTCATCAATCAGCCCATCAGCTCCTGTAACCCGCAACTTATGCCTCCCGGGTATTTTCGCATTCAGCCCTTCAATCCTTCTGCTTCCCTTGAGGTACGGCCTATCCCTATTCTGTTTTCGAAAACCGGAACAAAAATGAACCATGCGGTTCTACACGGGCGGTAAACTTGTCGGAAACCGTTCCTTTCTGTTCCCTGCTCCACAAATCTTTTACCGTATAATTGCCGGTAACACCAAGCTCGGTAAGTGTCACAGTGATATCGGAGGCAATGCTGTCGTTGGTATTAAAAAAGGCTACGTATTTATCGTTGGTTTCAGGCACATCGGCAGTCCAGACAATCAGTCCGCTTTCTTCTTTCAGTTGCTTGTTGTTGGCGCTGTTTTTTGTCACTTCAAGCACCTCGTCGTTGGTCAGCAGCGAAAGGGTAAACTCGTCGTTGCTGGGCAGGTCGCCGCCAAACATCAGCGGAGAACGGAACATCGCCCACAGGTTCATCAGCGTATATTGTTCGGTTTGCGTGAATCCGGTCATGCGGTCTCCTCCGCGCTCTCCGCGAATGGACAGCCGGCCCAGCGGAAGCATGTCGGCATCGGGGAAATGACCCGCCCCGATGTAAGGGGCCCAGTCGGCACAACGTTTAAACTGCGGTTTCAGCATATCCCAGTTATCCCAGAAATCGTCGCAAATGCGCCACATGTTGGCATGGTTCATAACATGTTCTGCGCTCTCAAGCGGCGTTGCACCCGGCGAGGTCGAAAAGACCATCGGACGGCCACTCTGGTCAATGGCTTTCCGGATCAGTTCAATTTCTGCCTGGTGGTATGGGCGGGACAGATCGTCAACCTTCACATAATCAACGCCCCACGAGGCATACAGGTTAAAAATCGAATTGTAATATTCCTGGGCCCCGGGTTTATCGGCCACAATGGTATACATGTCGCGCAGCCATTTACACTGAAGTTCTTCCGAATAAATATCAGCTGCCTTAGCTTCAGAACCCATTATCGGCGTGTTTTTCTTTACAGCTTCAACCGGGATGCCGCGCATCAGGTGTATCCCGAATTTCAGGCCTTTACTGTGTACATAGTCAGCCAGTGGTTTAAACCCATTCCCGTCGGCTGCCGAAGGAAATTTTTTCACCGCGGGCATCAATCGGCCATATTCGTCCATCGTGTAAACCGGGTCGGTTTGATTGTAGCCCCCGGCTTTATCGTTCTCGACATACCAGCGGATATCGACAATGATATATTCCCAGCCATGTGCCTTCAGCTTTTCAGCCATATAATCGGCATTGGCTTTTACTTCTTCTTCGGTAACATTCGGACCATAACAATCCCAGCTGTTCCAGCCCATGGGAGGAGTTTGGGCTACTTCCCAAAATGCCGGCGACTGGCCCGCTTCGGCTGTCTTTTCCTTTTTACCGGCACACGAAGCCAGCAACGCAAGAACAAATACAAGTGTTGTTAGTTTAGTTAAACCTTTCATTATTGACTAATTTTCTTATTATGAGTAAATTGCGAATAAAACCAAACAATAAAGATGAGCGTTGTTTTTTTCGTTCAGAAAAGTGTAAATATAACATTTATGGAATCCTGTTTCTTAAGAAATTCTGAAATAACCGGGAAAAGTATGATAACGGATTAACGAAGGACCATACCTTTGCACCTTCAAAAAAACAAAATGTTCATGGAGCCAGTTTTTAAACCAAAACTATTTAGTATCCTGCGGAATAACTTCGACAAAAAGTCCATTCCCAACGATGTTTTTGCAGGAATCATTGTCGGAATTGTTGCTCTTCCATTGGCCATTGCTTTTGCAGTCGCCTCAGGAGTATCTCCAGAAAAAGGATTGATTACTGCAATTGTAGCTGGTTTTATCATATCGTTCCTGGGCGGGAGCCGGGTACAGATTGGAGGGCCAACCGGTGCTTTTATCGTTATCGTATACGGAATTATCAATCAGTACGGGCTTGATGGCCTGATGATCTCAACCATCTTAGCCGGCTTTTTCCTGCTGGCGTTTGGCTTTTTCCGACTGGGTGCCATCCTGAAATTTATCCCTCATCCGCTGATTGTCGGGTTTACCAGTGGTATTGCCCTGGTTATCTTCTCGACCCAGATTAAAGATGCACTCGGGTTACCGCTCGAAAAACTTCCGGCTGACTTTATCGGAAAATGGAGTTTATACCTTCAGCACATAACCGAATTCAACCACTGGTCGATTATAATAACTGTTGCAACCATCCTGATTACACTTTACGCCGGAAAATTAATCCCCAAAATACCGGGTTCATTCATCGCTATCATTTTAATGACCGCCCTGGTTGCCATTTTTTCGTTGCCGGTCAATACCATCCAAACCATTTATGGCGCCATCCCCAACAAGTTTGATTTCAGCATGCCGACAGTCGATTTATCGAACATCGGGCATTACATACAACCGGCGTTGACAATCGCAATTCTGGGCGCAATTGAGTCGCTGCTTTCGGCTGTTGTGGCCGACGGGATGATCAGCGGGCACCATCGGTCCAATACCGAGCTGATTGCACAAGGGTTCGCAAACATTGCATCGCCTTTATTTGGCGGTATCCCGGCAACTGGAGCCATTGCCCGCACGGCAACCAACATAAAAAACGGGGGACGGACCCCGATCGCCGGAATGGTTCACGCAGTTACCTTGTTGCTGATCATGCTGGTTTTCGGGAAATGGGCAGCCCTGATCCCCATGCCATGTCTGGCCGGGATTCTGATTGTTGTTTCATATAACATGAGCGAAATGAAATCGTTCGGGTCTATCCTGAAAAGTTCGAAATACGATGCCTTTATCCTGGTCACCACCTTCCTGCTGACCGTCTTTGTCGATCTGACCGTGGCCATTGAAGTCGGCGTGGTTCTGTCGTCGCTGCTGTTTATGGAGCGCATGTCGAAACTTAGCACGGTCATCAGCGCCGAGCAGGAAACCGACGCGCTGGAAAGTTATGCCAATGTCCCGAAAGGAATTGAGATTTTCGAGATCAGCGGCCCATTCTTTTTTGCCGCAGCGCGCCGATACGAAGAAACACTGAAAGATATCCGGCACACATCGAAAGTGGTTATCATCCGGATGAGGCATGTTCCGTTTATCGACTCGACCGGGATACGTAATTTGAAAGGGACGATCAAAGACCTGAAAGCCCGCAAAGTCAGGGTTGTGCTATCCGGTGTTCGACCGGAAGTACGAACCGAACTTGAAAAAGGGGGGATCGCCCAACTGCTGGGCGAGGGCAATATTGCCGATAATTTTGACCAAGCACTGGTTATGGCCGAACACCACCTGCGCGAACGCGAGTTACACGCGCACCATACGGCGTAATCTCCTAACTATTTAAAACAAAGCAAGCGGGGAAGATATTGCAATGCCAATACGCTTCCCCGTTTGCTTTTAACAACGGTTTTATCCCCCGTTGATCTGTCCAAAATCAGGAATGTCGGGCAAGAAACTATATGAATTGGTTGCGTAATCGATCTGGCAGCAATAGTGAAGCAACCCATTGCTAACCATCAAAAACCGAACCTTCAGCTGCATGTTGTAACGTACAATCTGATCGAACGTTTGCTGGGTAATTTTTACCGAAGGGGCCTTAAATTCAGCAGCCACAAGCGGCAAGCCCGAGCGTCCGTAAACAATCAGATCGGCCCGGAGCGGGTTGTTGTTGATGTTGACACCCGCTTCAACAACCATCAACGCTGAAGGATAACCTTTTTCTTCGACCAGATAGCGGATGAAGTTTTGCCGCACCCATTCTTCCGGGGTCAGCCTGACATACTTTTTCCGGAGCAGATCAAAAATCTGTTCTTTCCCGTCGGAGCTTTTTACCTGAAAGGAATATTGCGGTAAATTGAGTTTTTGCATGATTGCCCTGAACAAAGTTTGTATTTTTGTGTACTTTCAAAGAAATAAAAAATACCAGATTCCGGTAAATTCCACCTTGATGGTTTTCCGGAGCAAACAGCCAAAAATACGATAATGAAGACAAAACAGGAAATAGTTGAGAACTGGCTTCCCCGCTATACCGGAAGGCCATTGGATGAATTTGGCGAACATATTTTGCTCACCAATTTTCAGTACTACATCGAGCTGTTTGCCGAAAAATTCAATGTCCCGATCGTAGGCGAAAACCGGAACATGCCCAACGCAACAGCCGAAGGCATCACCATCATCAACTTTGGCATGGGCAGTCCGAATGCAGCAACAATCATGGATCTGCTCAGCGCAATACACCCCAGGGCCGCCCTGTTCCTGGGTAAATGTGGCGGGTTGAAATCGAAAAATAAACTGGGCGACCTGATCCTCCCGATTGCAGCCATCCGGAGCGACGGTACGTCCAATGATTATCTGCCAGCCGAAATTCCGGCTTTACCAGCCTTTAACCTGCAACGCGCCGTATCGACTGCTATCCGCAACCATCAGCGCGATTACTGGACCGGGACCGTTTATACAACCAATAAACGGGTTTGGGAATACGACGACCGTTTTAAGAAGTACCTGGAAAAAACACGCGCCATCGCCATCGATATGGAAACAGCAACCATTTTCACGGTTGGTTTTGCCAACCAAATCCCATCGGGGGCTCTCCTGCTGGTTTCCGACCAACCCATGATTTCAACCGGGGTGAAGACCGAAGAGAGCGACAAAAAAGTAACCAGCACCTTTGTTCAAGATCATTTAACAATCGGGATCGAAGCACTACTCGAAATAAAAAACAACCGCGAGTCGGTCAAACACATGCGTTTTTAATTCTCTTTGCCCATGACTTTTGAAGAAATAATAAGTAATCTGCGAAATAAAATTTACCATCCGGTTTATTTCCTGATGGGAGAAGAAGCCTATTTCATCGATAAGATATCAGACTACATTACGGCCAATGTCTTAACCGAGGCCGAGAAAGGTTTTAACCAGACAATCCTTTATGGAAAAGACACAGCTCCGGAAACAATTATTTCGAACGCCCGCCGTTTCCCGATGATGGCCAACCATCAGGTGATTATCGTTCGGGAAGCTCAGGAAATCAAGAAGATTGAAGATCTGGAACCATACATCAGGAACCCGTTGAATTCAACAATCCTGGTCATCAACTACAAGTACAAAACCATCGATAAACGAAAAACCTTTGCCAAGCTGCTCGACCAGAAAGGAGTACTATTCGAATCAAAAAAAATATACGACAACCAGCTGCCGGCCTGGATCAGTCAATACCTGAAAGCGCAAAACTACAGCATTTCGCCACAAGCATCGGCGATGCTTTCCGAATTTCTGGGAACCGACCTGAGCAAAGTTGCCAACGAACTCGACAAATTAATCATTTCGCTCCCCCCGGGAACACAGATTACTCCCGATCATGTCGAAAAGAACATCGGAATCAGTAAAGAATTCAACATTTTCGAGCTTCAGAATGCAATTGGCGAACGCAACATCCTGAAGGCCAATCGGATTATCAACTACTTTGGGGCCAACAATACCGCCAATCCGATTCAACGCACCATTTCTTCCCTGTTCCAGTATTTTTCAAAACTGCTGGTTTATCATTTCATGGAAGACAAATCTCAGAATGCCGTTGCCTCGGCCCTTCAGGTAAGCCCCTTTTTTGTGAAATCGTATGTGCTGGCGGCTAAAAACTACAACATCAAAAAGCTGGTCGAGATTGTCGATATCCTGCGCGAATACGACATGAAATCAAAAGGCTTGGGCAACGTATCAACTTCGCCGGAAGATCTCCAGAAAGAAATGATCTACAGAATTTTACATTAACAATCCGTCATGACCATTATTTTAATCATTATAACTGTCGCCGTTTCGTTTGCGGCGTTCAACAATGCCAAACTGATGGAAAAACTTCAGTTTAACGCTAGCAACGTTTATCACCGGAAAGAGTTCCATCGCCTCGTCACCCATGCGTTTGTCCACGCTAATTGGGAACACCTGATTGTAAACATGATTGTTTTATTCTCGTTCGGATCGGCCATCGAAACGTATTTCAAATACTATTTCGGCGGGAATCACATCAAATATTTTGCATTACTTTATTTTGGCGGCATTCTGGTCTCGAACCTGTACGCCCTGTTTCGTTACCGGAACGATTATTATTACAACGCAGTTGGCGCTTCCGGAGCTGTTTCAGCGATTCTGTTCTCGGCCATCTTTTTCGACCCTTGGAATGATATCCTGTTTTTCGGTGTGTTGCCCATCCCGGGAATTGTATTTGCCCTGCTGTACCTGGCTTATTCCTATCACATGAGCCGGAAAGGAGCCGATAACGTAGCCCACGACGCCCATTTTTTAGGAGCCGTTTATGGTTTTATTTTTCCCATTTTGATTGATTTTCACCTGTTCGAACAATTTGTTGACAAACTTTTCAAACTGCAATGAGGGCAAAAGCAATTTTTCTCGACCGCGACGGAGTTATTGTGAACAATGCCAGACACTATTACATTTGGCAAGCATCGCAACTGGAATATATCGATGGAATCTTTGCCAATCTGAATCATTTGCAGAGTGCCGGATATAAGCTATTTGTGGTAAGTAACCAGGGCGGAATTGCAAAAGGTATTTATACCGAAAAAGATATTATGGCTTTGCACCAACTGATTGCCTACGACTTTGCCAAGGTTGGCATTACCATTACCGATTTTGCCTTCTGTCCGCACCACGACCAGATTAGCAAATGCCTGTGCCGCAAGCCCGGTTCGATCATGATCGAAAAATTGATGGCCAAATACGACATCGACCCGGCCATTTCCTGGTTCATCGGCGACAGCGAAACAGACATGCAGGCGGCACAAGCAGCCGGGTTAAAAGGCATTCAAATTACTGCCAACCAAAACATGTACCCGTTTATCGAAAAATTAATCTAATGGGAACACCGGTCTACATTCTCCGAAACGGACAATTCATTCTGAAAGAAGAATTGCTTTTTTTGACGGAAGAAACCGATAGCTTTCTGTTTACAGAAAAGTTAAGGGCTGTTCGCAATTTATTCCCGTTTTTCACCCAATGGCTTGAGGTTGTCCGGTTCAAATGTTTGTTGTTCAACCTTCCGGTTCCTGAATATTTGACCGACGAAGCCGCAGGACTGAAGCGGCAGCTCGACCGAACCTTAGTCAAAAATAAACTTTTCAACAGCGCGATCCTTCAAGTCAGATTTTACCTGGCAAACGGGCAACTGCAATGGATCATATTTCCGGAACGGCTCCCGGAAAATGATTTTCAATTCAATACCACCGGCTTACATATCGACGTGTTTCCGCTGGTGACCAAGTCCATCTCGCCTCTCTCGAACCTGGATATCGGGTCGGATCCTCTCTGGAAAATTATGCTCATGCATAAACCCGACTATGAGTGTGATTTACTGGCAGTCACAAACCCCGACGATTCGATTCTGGAAATACCGGGCTCGAATTTGTATTTTTTAAAGAACAACCAGATTTACACGGCATCGGTCGAAAGCGGGGCCTACATCGACCCGGCCCGCCAAATATTCTTTGAATTATTTGAAAAACAAAACTTCCCGGTCAGGGAACTTGACCACATTTCGATAAACATACTACGAGATGCTGATGAATTATTTTTAGCCGATTCGCTATTTGGCATTCGCTGGATAATCGGGTTCCAGGAGAAAAGATATTTCAATAAAACTTCGAGGTTGCTGTCGTCCTCGTTAAACAACTGGGTTTCAAGTCTGGCAAACGCCAATCAATAACAAGATTCAGTTAAGTGACGGATTTTCAGGGAAATTCTCCCACAACGAATATTTCCCACCCAACTGCTTCACGGTTTCCAGCCAAAGATCTTTTTCGTTCGGAGCTTTCAACACCAATTCTTCACTCGACTCGGCCACCAACCAGGAATTTTCCCTGATTTCTTCATCGAGCTGGCCGGCGTCCCATCCGGAGTACCCCAAGAAGAAACGAACTTGCCCGGAAGATACAAGACCCAGTCTGATTTGTTGCTTCAGCACCTCAAAATCTCCTCCCCAATAGAGATTCCCGACAATATGAAGGCTACCCGGAATGGCTTCGCCCAAAGAGTGAATAAAAAAAATAGAGTCGGTCCCAACAGGCCCTCCAATATACAATTGCGACTCAAAATCAGGAAATTCAGCGACTAGTTCGTCGATCGGATAATCAACCTTCTTGTTCAGGATAAACCCGACAGCCCCCTGCTTGCTGTACGAAACCAGCAATACTATCGACCTGTTAAAGTAGCTTCCCGGTAAAAAAGGCTCCGCAATTAAAATCCGCCCTTTTTCCGGAGCAACATGATTGGTCTCAATCCGAAATATGTCAATGTTCAGGTTCATCACAAATTTCTTAATACAATTTAATACAATTGAGGCACTTATCAAATAGTTGACGCATTCTGTGGGGTTGATCGAATAAATGAAATGACTGGTAATGAAATGTTACGGAACCAGGATTTTTTTTTAGGCCCGGATAAAAATTCAAAAATCGCTTAAAAACTACTTTTCTTCCACGATCAGGAAAACTTCCTCATTCGGCTTTTTCATCTGAAACTGCTCCCGGGCAAATTTCTCGAGCGTTTCTTTGCTGGTCTGCAGCTCTTCAAGTTTCTGTTTGTCTGATTTTATCTTGTTCTTCAGAAAAACCTGCTGTTCTTTTAGCTGCTCCAAACGTTTTTTGTCTTCCAGATGTTGAATGATGTTGTGTTCGTCAAAATATCCAATCCATGCAGCAAAGCCAATCAAGGCAATCACATACTTGCCTGTTCTCATGGATAATACGACTCTGATGACTGATTTAAAAGACATTTCAACCTGTTTTCAGCAAAGGTAAATTATTCAATTGAAAGTTGAACTTTTCAACAGAAAATAATCTGAAAGCAGAATTTAAGTTTGGGAAGAAGTTGAAGCTTCCCCGGGATCCAGTCATCACATGATAGACTAATGCTAAGGCGGGAAAAGAAAAAAGGAGGTGAAAAACACCCCCTTCCCTCCGTATTTTTTATTCCTGATCGGGCTGAAAGTTGGGATACGTGTAAGATTTAGCCGAAACAAATGTTTCCTTGATCGTACGGATGGAGATCCATCTCAAAAAGTTAAAGACCGATCCGGCTTTATCGTTTGTACCAGAACCACGGGCCCCGCCGAATGGCTGCTGACCCACGACAGCGCCTGTTGGCTTATCGTTGATGTAGAAATTACCGGCAGCATTTTCCAGCTTCTTGGTCATTTTTTCGATACTGTACCTGTTCTGAGAGAAAATAGCGCCAGTTAACGCATAAACCGATGTTTTATCCAGAATATCGAGTGTTTCGTCTATTTTTTCATCTTCATACACATAGATGGTCAGTACAGGTCCGAACAGCTCTTCCACCATTGTGTCATAATCAGGGCGTTTTGCTAAAATCACCGTTGGTTCAATAAAATAACCGACTGATTTGTCGCATTTCCCTCCAAAAATGACTTCAGCATCCGGAGATTTGCGGGCATCGTCAATGGCTCCTGAAAGTTTATTGAACGATGCTTCGTCGATAACCGCGTTCACGAAATTGGTAAAATCTTCCGGCGGCCCCATTTTCACGGTTGCCAGCTCCCGGCCCATCCGTTCGCGAATATCATCCCACAAGCTGATCGGAATATACGCACGCGAAGCGGCCGAGCATTTTTGCCCCTGGTACTCGAATGCACCGCGTACCAAAGCAATTGTCACAGCCTGTGGATCGGCAGTCGGATCGGCAAAAACAAAGTCTTTACCACCTGTTTCCCCGACAATCCGGGGATATGATTTGTATTTGTAAATATTCTCCCCGATAGTTTTCCAGATGCTCTGGAAAACGCCGGTTGAGCCGGTAAAATGAATCCCTGCAAAATCAGGGGACTGCAATACCACGTCGGCTGCAGCAGGACCCGAAGCATAAACCAGGTTGATCACCCCATCCGGTAGGCCGGCTTCCATAAACACTTCCATAATGACTGCCGCAGAATAAACAGCCGTTTTCGAAGGTTTCCAAACAACCACATTTCCCATCATGGCCGGGGCTGCTGGTAAGTTTCCGGCAATTGACGTAAAGTTAAACGGGGTTAAAGCATAGACAAACCCTTCCAGAGGCCTGAATTCGTTGTAATTCCACATTCCGGGCGCCGATTCAGGTTGCATCTGGTAAATGTCGGTCATGCATTTAACACCAAACCTGAAAAAGTCGGCCAATTCGCAAGCCGAGTCAATTTCGGCCTGAAAAGCGTTTTTTGATTGTCCTAACATGGTTGCCGCATTGATTTTTGCGCGGTAGGGACCGCTAATCAAATCAGCTGCTTTCAGGAAAATTGCAGCGCGATGCTGCCATCCCAGGGCATTCCACTGCTCTTTGGCCATCATGGCTGCATCGATAGCCATCTGAACATGAGAAGAATCGCCCTGATAATAATATCCCAGGGTGTGATTTATTTCATGGGGCGGGAAAATACGGACACGGCGATCGGTAGTAATCTCTTTTCCCCCAATAATCATTGGCAACTCCACTTCTTTCGACCGCAATTCGGCCAGCATCTTTTTCAACTCAACTCGCTCAGGAGAACCAGGCGCATACGATTTAACCGGTTCGTTTTTAGCGATTGGTACATTAAAAATTCCTTTGGGCATAACGTTATAAATTATTTAAGTGAACCTAAATTTGGATATCGACAAAACTAAACCATCAGCATTTTTTAAACGCTAATAAAAATCAGGGTTCACAAAACAGAATCTGTTCAGGACCTTATGTCTAATATTAAATTTTACTATATTTAGTCCGTCGTAAAATTTTGGCACAACTTTTTTCATGTCGAACAAGCTGGGAAATGTAATATCGAAGGGGTATGGATCCTTGTCTAAAAGCGAGCAGCTAAAACTAATTGGCTTGCACATAGTTGCAGCCACTATGGTTATACTTGGCCTCATTGCCTTAATTTTAGATCTTACAAAGAACACCAACGATAGCAGCATCCCTGGAGATATTTCAATCATTCTCATTTTCGGGGCCATGTTATATGGGTTGAAATATCACCCAATTTCATGGGCTGTAAACTTCATTTTCCTGAGCCCGTTGATTGCCTATTTCTATTTCATATCCGAACCATTTTCTATTTTACCACTTGAAGAATCGATCCATCTGACACTTTGGTGCCTGATTGGCGGTTTCCTCTTTCTATTGCTTTTCGACCATCAGTTGAAAAAAATAAGTTTGTTTGGGGTACTTGCCATTACGACCATGCTGACCCATATCGTTTTAGCCAACCAGACAAACCAACTTGGGGACCTGCTGTGGTCATCCGAACTCACGATTTTAAATCCATTACTTGCAGTCGTAATAGGACTTGTTTTTTCGGCTCTGATTGCTGTCTATTTCCAGTTCTCTATCGAAGAATTAAAAGTCAAAGCAGAAGAAACAGAACAAAGAATCAACCAGACGGCCAAATCATTGCAGCAGGGCCTTTTGGTACTCGATGTTATTTACGATGAATATCAAACACCGGTAAGCCTGAGAATCAACAAAACAAACCCGGCCTTTGATTCGATGTTTAAAATTGCGCCCAGGGATACCAAAGGGAAAGAAGCCGACTTGGTTTTCCCCATCATATTCCGGGATTCGTTCCCGTGGTACGACCATTATTTTACCTCCAAAAAAACAAAGGTTGAGCTGTACGTCGAACATCTCGACAAATGGCTTGAGGTATACACCATGCGCCCTTCGCCGGATCAGGTTATCTCTCTGTTTTACGACATTAGCGGCAAACAAAAAACCATACTGGAACTCGAAGACAGCCGGCAACGTTTTAAGGTTTTGCTCGAAGCAATTCCGGATATCTTCTTTATTATCGACAGCGACGGGGTTTACGTTGATTTTGTATTTAAAGAATCTGAACTCCTGAAAATTAAGCCTGACGACATCATCGGAAATTCAATTTTTGAAGTTGGGTTCTCCGAACGAATGGCAAACAAAATTATGCAATGTATTCAGGACTGTATCGAGTTTGATACCATCGAGGTCATTGAATACGCCCTCGAGGTAGAGTCAGGCACTGCCATGTTCGAAATGCGCATCGCCCGGTTGAACGATAACTCGGTGATCTCGATCGCCCGGGACATCACCAAACGAAAAATGATCGAAATGCAGCTGGAGGCAGCCAAAAACAAAGCCGAAGAATCAGACCGGCTTAAATCGGCATTTCTGGCCAATATTTCACACGAAATCAGAACTCCCATGAATGCCATTATCGGGTTTTCACGAATGCTCAGTTCTCCGGATTTCGACCTGGAAGAAAAAAACAAGTTTGTTGATATTATTGTCAGCAACGGTAAAGCCTTGCTCGAACTGATCAACGATATGATAAGCCTTTCGAAAATTGAGAGCGATATGATTGTTGTAAAAAAGGGCAATTGCCGGTTGAATGATCTGATGGTCAATCTTCAGAAAGATTTTTCGTATGATGTAGATGAAAACAAAAACGTAAAGCTAAAGTTAACGACCGCTAACACGAACCCGAAATTTACAGTCATCACCGACCAGGTCCTTTTAAAAGAAGTTCTCGAAAAACTAATCGATAATGCCATTAAATTCACAGAAAGAGGCGAAGTTGAATTCGGCTATCGTATTGAAAATAAAAAGATTTTCATCTTTGTCCGGGATACAGGCATCGGAATCGCCCTGGAAGACCAGGCTCGTATTTTCGAACGGTTCCATCAGTTAGACAACCGAACAACCCGCGACTACGGCGGTACGGGCCTGGGCCTTTCTATTGCCAAACACTATGTGTCCATGCTTGGAGGAAGACTTCACGTTGAATCGGAGTTAGGAAAAGGTTCGGTTTTTTCGTTCACTATTCCTTACGAGGCAGAAGAAAGTCCGCTTAAGGTAGTCCGATAAAACACCGGAAGGAACTTATTTCTGTTTGCGCGAATTCAGAATCGAGTATCCCACCAACCGGTCATACGTCCCTGCCACATCTCGGTAATACACAAAGATCCGATAATCATTTTCAGTTTCCCAAAAACTTCCTTCCAGGTTCGAATCGTCAAGTTTTGCCGAACCGTTAGGCATGTAAACATATTCGAAGTTGTAGTAGCCTTGTTTCAAAAGCAGGCTCAGTTCATACGCCGAATGTTCGAAATTCCAGGTCATTTCGCTCGACTTGCCCACCTGCCAGTTGCTTAACGCGCCAAACACATACACTTTCCCTCCCGCCAAAGGCGCCTCCAGTGGCAAGGTAAAATGGACAAAAAAATAATCGCATTCGGTGTCGGTATCCTTTATCCGATCCTGGCTTTCAACAACATAATTCCCGTTCATTTCTCCGTACGAACGATAAGCCTTGTTGCTCCTCACTTCATCCGGCAGTAAGGTTACATGATAATATGGCCTGAAAAATTCGATACGCCCGACATTCTCGCCATTGTACCGCCTGGTCCGGATATCAAAGTAACGAAACTCGTTGCCGCCTTGAAAAACATTTTCTTTACTGTAATCGTAACTCAGTTCATTTTGCCGTATGAAGAGTGGCTTTAGGTTGGTAATGGCATTATCCCAACGCCGGTTTTGCATAACCACGACCTTTACCTCTTCGCGCGGGTTTTGAATACGAAGATTGGGATGCCGGATCGTAAAATCAACCTCTTGGTTTCCGCCTTTGAATGGATCAAACGATGCTCGTTTGACAGTTCCGTCAACCACCACCATCGGCTCTACAACCTGAAACCGGCGAGACAACACAATCTTGTCCCGATTGTCAGTCTCAAACACAACCAAAATATAGTTTCCGGAGAGTTTTAACTGTACATCGTCGTTCGGAATTGCCAACTGATAATTGATATATGAAAACGTTGTGTTGATGCTGCTCACGTAATCATTCAGCGGATTCTCCTGAAACCCATCAAGGTATTCAGACGAAAGCAGGCGGGACTCTCGCCAGTTAAAATCACAATGGATAATGGAATACGAATAGCTTTTTACATTGCCCGAAAGATCATCGAATTTGAGCAACAAACGGGCATCGCTGTTCAACTCAAGAACCGGAGCCGACTGCACATCGCCATCAACATAAAACATGACTGTTCTTATGTCATCAGAAAACACCGCATCGCGAAACTGGACCTCGTCCGGGGCAATTCCGGAGCCCAAACAATTTAACGTTTTAATAATGTACAAAAACACGCTTAACAGACACAATTTGGCTTTCATTCTTCATGTTTTAGGAACCTATAACGGGGTGTTTCTGATAGTTATTTTGTCAAAAAGAAAGAAACACGAAACAAACCCCAAACATCCAGTAATTTAAATATTTTCATTACTCCAAGATCATCTGGCAAAGATTGGAAAAAGATTTATAAATCTTTATTTTTGTCCACCAAATTTATTAATCAAGGGAATACAATGTCAAAGGTTATCAATTTAAAACGTGGACTTAATATCCGGTTGAAAGGAGGAGCCGAACCAGTATTCGGAACCTCGGCACCAGCCGATAAAATTGCCCTGAAACCCACCGATTTTCCCGGTCTTGTTCCAAAGCTTACAGTAAAAGTTGGCCAGGAAGTAAAAGCCGGAGAGCCATTGTTCTTCGACAAATACAACCCTGAAATTCTGTTTGCATCTCCGGTAAGCGGCACGGTTACCGAAATCAACCGCGGCGAGCGCAGAAAAATTCTGGAAGTAGTTGTGACAGCCGATGGGAAAAGCGTTTCGGCCGAGTTTACCAAAGCCGATCCGCAGAAATTGACCAGGGATCAGGTCAAAGAACAATTGCTGAAAGGCGGCATGTGGCCTTTTATCAAACAGCGCCCGTACGGGAAATTAGCCAACCCGGCTATTGTGCCTCAACATATTTTCATCTCCTGTTTCGATTCAGCCCCGCTTGCGCCTGATTACGAATTGATCGTAAAAGAACAGATAGCTGATTTCCAGACTGGGATCAACGCACTAGCCAAGCTGACTGACGGAAAAGTTTACCTCGGTCTCCCGGGGAATGTTCAAAATAGTATCTTTTCCGGAATTAAAGGTGTTGAGACCAATGTATTCAACGGGCCTCACCCAGCCGGAAATGTTGGTATCCAAATCCACCATATCAGTCCGCTCAACAAAGGCGACCTGGTTTGGACCATCAACCCGCAGGATGTTCTATTTATCGGACGGTTGTTCGAAACCGGGAAGGCTGACTTTTCGAAAATAATCGCGCTCACAGGTTCGGAAGTTAAAACGCCCAACTATTACAAAACTGTCGTTGGGGCAAACCTTGCCTCGCTCCTGAAAGGTGCCACGAAACAAACAACCAAAGAACGCTTCATCTCAGGGAACGTACTTACCGGAAAACAAATCACAGCCGATGATTACCTCGGATTTTTTGATTCGCAGGTAACTGTCATTCCGGAAGGCGACGAATACCAGTTTATGGGTTGGGCCGATCCGGGCTTTAACAAATTCAGCGCCAGTAAAACATTCTTCTCAAGTTTGTTCAGAAAAAAAGAATATGTCCTGAACGCCAACATGAACGGTGGCGAACGGGCCTTTGTGCTTTCGGGCCAATACGAAAAATTTGTCCCGATGGACATTCTTCCTGTTTACCTGCTGAAAGCAATCCTGGTAAACGATATCGACAAAATGGAACAACTGGGAATTTACGAAGTCATCGAAGAAGACCTTGCTCTTTGTGAATACGCCTGCACTTCGAAAATCAAAGTTCAGGACATTGTCCGCCAGGGACTGGATGTAATGATTAAAGAAGTAGGGTAAAATTCAGTAGCTTAAAATACGATCAGAATAATGAAAGCGATAAAAAATTTCTTTGAGAGAACGAAGCCCCTTGTTCAGAAAGGCGCCAAATACCACTGGCTCCATTCCGTTCACGATGGCTTTTTTACCTTGTTTTTCGTACAGAAAAACACGGCCAAAACAGGAACTCATATCCACGATTATATCGACCTGAAACGAACCATGGGTATTGTGGTCCTGGCTTTAATCCCTGCCCTGCTGATGGGTATGTACAATACCGGTTACCAGCACTTTGCGGCAATTGGCCAACTTGACTCGGCCTCATTCATCGACACATTCCTGTATGGATTCCTGCACGTATTGCCGATTATCATTGTTTCATACGTCGTCGGCCTGGGGATCGAATTTGTATTTGCCCAGTTACGCGGACACGACATTCAGGAAGGTTTCTTAGTTTCGGGGATGCTGATCCCGCTGATTATGCCAATTAATACGCCCCTCTGGATGATTGCCGTTGCTACGGCCTTTGCTGTTATCTTCGGGAAAGAAGTTTTCGGCGGAACCGGTATGAACATCTGGAACCCGGCACTGATAGCCCGCGCATTCTTGTTTTTTGCCTATCCCGGACAAATGTCGGGCGACTCGGTTTGGGTATCGTTGGGTGGCGAAAAAGCAGTTGACACGTTCTCGGGCGCAACCCCGATGGCCCTTGCCGCCGCCGGACATCCACAGGTAAACGTAGCCGATGCATTCTTCGGCCTGATCCCCGGATCAATCGGGGAAACCTCGACCCTGGCCATCCTGATTGGTGCAGCCATCCTGATCATTACCGGAATCGGCAGCTGGAAAATCATGCTCTCGACTGTTATTGGAGGCTCTGTCATGGGACTTTTACTTAATACGTTCGCCGGATCGAACGCCTACATGGCCATGCCGTTCTGGGAACACCTGATTATTGGCGGTTTTGCATTCGGCGCAGTATTTATGGCAACCGATCCCGTTTCGGCCGCTCAAACCGAAACCGGCAAATGGATCTACGGGTTTCTGATAGGGTTCCTTGCCATCATGATCCGCGTGGTGAACCCGGCTTATCCGGAAGGAATGATGCTTGCCATCCTGTTAATGAACACCTTTGCCCCGCTGATCGACCACTATGTTGTTCAGAGTAACATCAGCCGCCGGTTGAAACGGGCAAAAGTTAAAGCATAACCGATAAATACTCAAAAAATGGATAAGAACGGTAATATATATACATTCATCTATGCTTCGGTCATGGTGATTTTGGTGGCTGCCGCCCTGGCTTTCACTGCAATCAGCCTGAAACCGTTTCAAACAAAGAATGTTGAAATTGAAAAGAAACAAAGCATTTTGTCGTCGGTAAATATTGCCAGCACCGCAAAAGACGCCGAAGCAATTTATGCTGAAAAAATTGTAAACTCTTACATTGTTGATGCAACCGGAAACAAAGTTGATGGCGATGCCTTTGCTATCGACCTGAAGGTTGAACGGGCCAAACCAGCCGAAAAACGGTTACTCCCGGTTTACGAATGCCAAACCGACGAAGGTTTGAAATACATCCTCCCGATGTATGGTACCGGTTTGTGGGGGCCAATCTGGGGCTATGTTTCCATGAACGACGACATGAACACCATTTACGGGGCAACGTTCGCACACCAGGGTGAAACACCCGGGTTGGGTGCCGAAATTGCAACCCCGGGATTCCAGCAACAGTTTAAAGGCAAGAAAATTTTCGATGAATCGGGGAACTTTACTTCCATCACGGTTGCCAAATCAAACGAAACAGCCCCGACCGAACATAAGGTCGATGCCATCTCAGGAGGTACCATTACCAGTAAAGGCCTCCAGAAAATGCTGCTGGACGATTTCACGACATACAAAGCTTTTTTGACACAGAAAAAACAATAGGAAATGAGCGAACAACTATTTTCAAAGAAAAACATGAAATTGCTGACCGATCCGCTGGGCAGCAATAACCCCATCACCGTACAGGTATTGGGTATTTGTTCGGCATTGGCCGTTACTGCACAAATGAAACCAGCCTTCGTTATGGCTCTTTCGGTAACGGTAGTGGTCGCATTTGCCAACGTTATCATTTCCTTGCTGCGCAATACAATCCCGAACCGCATCAGGATCATTGTCCAACTGGTTGTACTGGCTGCCTTGGTTATTTTGGTCGACCAGTTCCTGAAAGCATTCGTATACGATGTGAGCAAACAGCTTTCAGTATTCGTCGGGTTAATTATCACCAACTGTATCCTGATGGGCCGCTTGGAAGCGTTCGCGCTGGGCAACAAACCCTGGCCATCGTTCCTCGATGGTGTCGGCAACGGCGCCGGATACGGCATGATCCTGCTAATCGTAGCTTTCTTCCGCGAATTATTGGGTTCAGGAAGTATCTGGGGGCACAAAATCCTTCCGGAGAGCTGGTACATCGCCCAGGGCGGTTTCTACTCGAACAACGGGATGATGATCTTACCTCCTATGGCATTGATCACGGTTGGTGTGATTATCTGGGTACAACGCAGCCGCAACCGTAATCTTCAGGAAAAATAATTGATAACAGAGAAAATATACACGATATGGAACATTTATTAAACCTATTCGTCAAATCGGTCTTCCTGGAGAACATGGTTTTTGCCTACTTCCTCGGGATGTGTTCGTTCCTGGCCGTTTCAAAATCGGTAAAAACAGCGACGGGCTTAGGTATTGCCGTAATATTTGTACAAACCATCACCCTCCCGGTAAACTACCTCCTGGAAAACTATGTATTGAAAGAAGGCGCTTTAAAATGGCTGGGACACGGTTTTGAAAGCGTTGACCTGAGCTTCCTCAGTTTCATCATGTTCATCGCTGTAATCGCCTCGATGGTGCAATTGGTTGAAATGATTGTTGAAAAGTTCGCCCCGGTATTGTATAACCAACTGGGTATCTTCCTGCCGCTGATTGCAGTTAACTGCGCTATCCTGGGCGGATCGCTCTTTATGCAGCAGAAATCGTTCGGCACATTGGGCGAAGCAACGGTTTATGGCGTAGGCTCCGGATTTGGCTGGTTCCTGGCAATCATTGGCATTGCTGCAATCCGCGAAAAAATTCAATATTCCCACATCCCCGCCCCCCTGCGCGGACTTGGTATCACGTTTATTGTGACCGGCTTAATGGGGATGGCTTTCATGGGCTTCATGGGAATCAAACTTTAATTCGAACTAAAAAACAGTCAGAACAATGATAGTTTTATCAACACAAACAACAGTAATCCTGACCAGCGTTACGGTTTTCCTTCTGGTGATCGTCGCTCTGGTTGGCATTTTGCTGTATGCCAAGAAAAAACTGACTCCGGCCGGAACAGTTAAGATCGATATCAACGACGGACTTAAAGAACTCGAAGTTGAACAAGGGAACACGCTGCTTACCACGCTGGGCAACAACAAAATCCTGTTGCCTTCGGCTTGTGGCGGCGGTGGCTCATGCGGGATGTGCCGATGCCAGGTAATTGAAGGCGGTGGTTCGATCCTCCCCACCGAAACCGGGTTCTTTACCCGGAAGGAACAAGCCGAACACTGGCGTCTGGCCTGCCAGGTGAAAGTGAAGGAAAACATGAAACTTCATATTCATCCGGAGGTAATGGGGGTTAAAAAATGGGAATGCGAAGTTGTTTCGAACAACAATGTGGCCACCTATATCAAAGAGTTTGTGGTAAAACTGCCCGAAGGCGAGCACCTCAACTTCAAATCGGGCGGCTACATCCAGATCGACGTACCAAAAATCGATGTCGATTTCAAAGACATGGACATTGATCCGAAATTCCGCCCGGAATGGGAACAATACAAAATGTTCGACCTGAAGATGAAAAACCCGGAACCAACTTTCCGTGCTTACTCGATGGCCAACCACCCGGCCGAAGGAAACATCATCATGTTGAACATCCGTATCGCAACACCACCGTTCGACCGCGTAAACGGCGGGTTCCAAAAAGTGAACCCGGGTGTTTGCTCCTCATTCATCTTCAGCCGTAAACCGGGCGATAAAGTAACCATCTCGGGGCCCTACGGAGAGTTCTTTCTGAAGGATAACGACAACGAAATGATGTTTATCGGCGGTGGCGCCGGAATGGCCCCGATGCGTTCGCACCTGTTCCACCTGTTCCACACGGTGAAAGAAACAAAGAAAAAAGTGACTTTCTGGTATGGCGCCCGTTCGTGGAGGGAAGTATTCTACTACGATCAGTTCATGGATATCCAAAACCGGTTCCCGAACTTCTCGTTCCACCTGGCCCTGTCTGACCCGCAACCGGAAGACAACTGGACCGGGCCGAAAGGGTTTATCCACCAGGTAATCTACGATCAGTACCTGAGCAAACACGAAGAACCGGAAGAAATCGATTACTACCTGTGCGGCCCACCTATGATGAACAGCGCAGTAACTAAGATGCTGTACGACTTAGGGGTCCCGAACGAAAATGTTCTTTACGACGACTTCGGAAGTTAATTGCAACACACAATACGAAAAGAGCTGTTCAGAAAAATGAATAGCTCTTTTTATTTTACCCAAAGGGCACAAAAAAACCGCTCATCGCGGCTTTCGTTTATTATTTTTCGTCTGACAACTGAAGTTCCTTAAACTGTAGCTCTTTTCGCGCTTTCGCCTGCTCAATCTTATCGAAGCTCTGAGCACAGGTTATTCCCCGAGCTTTCATGTTTCGATCCGACCCGATGTGCATATTCGGGAATTTACCCCCCTTCCTCAGTAAGATTTGTGTTGCCAACCCCAAAAACGCCAACGCCACAACCACAATTGCAAGTAACAAAACTTTAATAATATCCATAATTACACCCTTTATTTTGCGCGCCAAAGTTAGTTTGAATATTTCTCCATTATCCAATCCGGAGAAAAGCTTTTGATTTTTTAACAATTAGTCAATCCAAATGTTCTGTTCACCCATTGTTTAAAGGTTGGGATTACCTTCTTTTTATCGCGTCAATTCCCTACCTTTAACAATCAAACAACCTTCTGACCTATGGAAAAACACGTTAACATTGTTGCTGCCTTACAAATTGTAAACAGCGTTTTAGGTTTATTTTTTGCGCTCCTGATTTTTACGATCCTGAGCGTAGTCGGTAGTTTTATCGACGAACCCGATGCAAGTCTCATTCTCGATTTAATAGCCCGTATCCTGGCAGTCATGTTCATCATCCTTGCCTTGCCCGGAATCATCGCAGGGGTGGGGCTCATCAAGCGAAAAGAGTGGGCGCGGATATTGACGCTGATCATTTCAATCTTTCAATTCTTCAACTTTCCGATCGGGACAGCCATTGGAATTTATTCCATCTGGGCTTTGGTACAACCCGAAAATGTAGCTCTCTTTCAAAATAAACCAGCCAATTAATCTTCGCCTTCCTGAAAATATCGCATATCATGGCTTTAATCTCACAGCATTTTCACATAAAAGGACGTGTTCAAAATGTGGGGTTTCGGCATTTTGCACGGGTTAAAGCTGAAGAACTCCACATTTCGGGCTGGGTCAGAAACAGGCCTGATGGATCTGTCGAACTGGAGGTTACCGGAGAAGAAGATACACTAAAACGTTATGCCGACTGGCTAAAAATAGGCCCTCCACGTTCGGTTGTTACCGACATAATTATTACCAATTTTGCTGTACCATCCCAACAAAACGGATTTTATTTAAAGTTCTAATTCACCATGAACGGAAAAAATACATTTCACATGTCTCCGGATGAATTCCGCGAGCAAGGGAAAAAACTGATCGACTGGATAGCCGACTACTATGAAAACATCGAGAAATACCCGGTTCAATCGCAGGTTCACCCGGGACAGGTGCGACAACAACTTCCGTCGCAACCACCCATCGTAGGAGAATCATTTGACGCGATGATCCGAGATGTCGACCAGATTATTATGCCGGGTATTACACACTGGCAATCGCCAAACTTTTTTGCCTACTTCCCGTCAAACAGCTCCTTCCCTTCGATCCTGGGCGATCTACTTAGTTCCGGACTTGGGGTCCAGGGAATGCTTTGGGCAACCAGCCCGGCCTGTACCGAACTGGAAACCCATGTTCTGGACTGGCTGGCCGACATGCTTCAGCTCCCGGCGAAATTCAAATCCCATTCATCCGGAGGGGGCGTTATCCAAGACACAGCCTCGAATGCAGTCCTTACTGCTGTGTTGGCCGCCCGTGAACGAAAAACCAACTACCAGGTCAACGAATCCGGATGCCGACATCCGCTGGTAGCTTATGTTTCGACACAAACACACTCGTCGGTAGAAAAAGCCATCAAAATAACCGGCATCGGAACCAATTTTCTCCGAAAAATCGGGTGCAACGAGACACTGGCCATGAACCCGGCCCTGTTAGAGCAGCAAATTCAGGAAGACCTGGCCAATGGGCTCGTCCCGTTTTTTGTTTGTGCTACTGTTGGAACCACCTCAACCAATGCCATGGACCCACTTCCTGAAATCGGTCGTATTGCCAATCAATACGGGCTGTGGATGCACATCGACGGGGCTATGTCAGGAACGGCCGCGCTTTGTCCGGAGTTCAGACACTTCCTGAACGGGGTAGAGCTGGCCGACAGTTTTGCCTTCAACCCACACAAATGGATGTTTACCAATTTTGATTGCGACTGTTTTTTTGTAGCCGACCGGGCTGCGCTGATCAAAACACTGAGTATCCTTCCGGAGTACCTGAAAAATAAAGCGACCGAATCGGGAGCTGTTTTTGACTATCGTGACTGGCATGCACAATTAGGCCGACGGTTCAGGGCGCTGAAACTCTGGTTTGTCATCCGGCATTATGGCGTGTCGGGGTTGCAGTACCACATCCGGCGACATGTCGAACTGGGACAATTATTTGCCGGGTGGGTACGAGCTTCTTCCGACTTTGTCTTATATGGAGAACCTCCGCTAAACTTAGTTTGCTTTTACCATAAAAATGGGAACAGTTTTAACCAGGTCTTGATGGACCATCTGAACCAAACAGGCCTCATTTACTTAACCCATACCGTGGTCGACGGTAAATTTATCCTGCGAATGTGCATTGGCCAAACCAACACGGAGCTAAAACACGTCGAACAAGCATGGAAACTCATCAAACAAACAGCCAAAGAACTGTGTGAATAATTCGCTCAAGACATAAAACAGACAACCAATCAGGGCGATAAAATCCCGAAGTCGTGATTCGGAATATGTCGACAAAACAAGGCAACATGTTTCATAACAGTTTTGCACATCTCCAATAAGTGTAATTTAAACGTTTATTTAAAATTCATTACTTTTACATCACAGAAATTTAAAACTCTTAATTAGTAATATCATGATAAACTTAAAAGAATTGGAAGTTTGGTTTGTAACCGGAAGCCAGGATTTATATGGGCCGAAAGTTCTTGAACAAGTAGCAACAAACTCAAAAGAGATTGCTGCCTTTTTAAATAATTCGGCAAAAATACCGTTAAGCATAGTTCACAAATCAGTGATGAGAAGCATGGACGAAATCACCAACATTTGTATTGAGGCCAATGCAACCAAGCAATGTATCGGTGTCATTACCTGGTGCCACACGTTCTCTCCGTCAAAGATGTGGATCAACGGGCTTAAAATCCTGAATAAGCCAATGCTTCAGCTACACACGCAATATAACCGCGACCTGCCTTGGGCCGAAATTGATATGGACTTCATGAACCTAAACCAGGCTGCACACGGCGACCGCGAACACGGCTTTATTCTAAGCCGCTTGCGCAAAAACCGGAAAGTTGTTGCCGGATACTGGAAAGAAGATGATGTTCAGGAACGCATTGGCATCTGGACCCGAGCTGCCGCGGCATGGTACGATATGCAGGGCGCAAAAATTGCCCGCTTCGGCGACAACATGCGTGAAGTTGCCGTTACTGAAGGCGACAAGGTTGAAGCTCAGATTAAATTTGGTCTTTCGGTTAATACCTGGCCGGTTGGCGATATCGTTAAAATTATCGACGCGGTAACTGAAGAACAAATTGACAAATTGATTGAAGAATACACCGCAACATACGAATTCGACAAAGATGCGATGCCAGGCGGTAAATACCACGAAAGCGTACGTTACCAGGCACGCATTGAAGCCGGCATCAAATCATTCCTCGAAGCAGGGAATTTCAAAGCATTTACTACAACATTCGAAGATCTTCACGGACTAAAACAGCTTCCGGGCTTGGCTTCTCAGCGCCTGATGGCTGCCGGTTATGGTTTTGGGGCCGAAGGCGACTGGAAACATGCGGCCATGGTGCGCGCCATCAAAGTGATGGGCATTGGGCTGAATGGCGGTTGTTCATTCATGGAAGATTATACATATCACCTGAATCCAAGCGGATACAAAGCTTTAGGATCGCACATGCTGGAAATTTGTCCGTCAATTGCTGATGGTAAAGCCAAAATCGAAGTTCACCCATTGGGCATTGGCGGAAAAGATGCTCCGGCCCGTTTAGTATTTAACACGCCAACCGGCCCGGCAACCTGCACCAGTCTTGTCGATATGGGAACCCGCTTCCGCATGATTGTTCACGATGTTGAATGCGTTGCCCCGGAAGCAAAACTTGAAAAATTACCCGTTGCCAGCGCGCTATGGATCCCTCAGCCAGACCTTAAAACAGGTGCTGCTGCATGGATCTATGCAGGCGGGGCACACCACAATGCATTTAGCCAGGTCGTTACAGCCGAGTACATCGAAGATTTCTGCGAAATGGCCGGCATTGAGCTCATTCAGATCAACAAAAACACCAACATTTCTGATCTGAAAAACGAGTTGAAATGGAACGACATGTACTACATTCTCTCGAATGGGTTAAAATAAAATAACAGCATCAATCTTGGTAAACCGGAGGCTCAAGCTTCCGGTTTTTTTATTGCTGCTGAAAGTTGTTGAATGGCTTCGTACAGGTTTTGCCGCTTATAAAAATGTTCATGCACAAAATTCTGATATTTCAGTATGCGAAATGCATCCACTTTCTGAAAGAACCTTTTCAGGAATGAGCTTAAGCCGGAACAATTATTATTCATTTCTTCAATCTCAGCCCAAAACGATACCTCGCCCAAAAACTCTTTTAACGGCTCAGACAATTCCCCAAATAGCACATGAAATGACAGTTCTCCTACTTTATAAAATTCAGCCGCCTGATCGAACAACTTTTTCAAATCCTGGAAGGCCCTGAAATTGTAGGTCAGCGCCAAATCATCGGCCCCATTCATCCACTTGGTTATCGCAGCGCCAGTCCCAAAAGGAACGCGATCAGAAACACGCCCGGATGGATAGATGCAGGTATTCGTAATCTCGTCGAGCTTTCCCAAGTGAGTCAGTTTCTGCAAGAAATAGAAATCTTCGCCGGCCTGGCGCTTGTTCATGCCACCTTGCTTCACGTAAGCGTCGGCCCGAACAGCAAAAGCCGACCCGATGGTATAAATGGCATGCGGAAAACCGGTGTATTCCAGAGCCCGTTTATAATAATGCAAGTAATCTTCATACATCCGGATCCCGCGTTGTTGAACCGGATCGTCCAGTTCCTCAACGCGATGTTTAAAGTTGATTGTTGCCGCAAACGAAGATTTATTTTCTTCAAAATGAGATTCAACCGTTCTCAGGTAATTGGGCTCAAAAAGGGTATCCGCATCAGTCGATAAGATCACCCCGGCTGGATTGCCTGCCCGGGAAAAACGCCGTACAGCTTCGTCCATCCCGGTTTTTCGGGCCAGCCCGGCGCCGGCAAATTTGGCAGGGAATGCTCCCGGATAAATCGGGAAAAGCCGAAATGAGGCCCGAGGGTTCTGAATCGTCCAAACGCTCAGTTTCCGGAGTGTTTCCTGATTAAACTGCTTAACCGAATCCGGCGAGGCCTCCGAATCATTAACCAATACAATAACCTCACAGCTTTTCCGGGTCGGATCACAGTTTGCCAGCGAATTGAGAGTACGGATAATTTCCGGTTCGTTCAAACAAGGGATCACAACCACTAAACTCAGATCAGCATGAGGAGGATCGGCCACCAACGGTGGGTAAAGCATATTTTGTTGTTGGTATCTTTCAGCAAACATAAAGCGTCTCCCGAAAATAAAAAATCCAGGCCTTGGCCCGGATTTTTTCAATATAGCTTAAACCTGTTACTTTTTCCCTTTTGCTGCATTATAACGGGCATTCAGATCGGTCAGGATTTCTTTGGTAATGTTGTGTGCTTCGTCGCCAACCAAAATTTCGCCCGCGTTAAAAATGTAGTTGTACTTTCGGTCTTTGTTATAAATCTTCAGATAGTTAATAACACTATCGAGCAACTGCTGGTTATTTTGAGCCTGAAGCTGGGCCAGTTTATTAGAAAGCTCCTGATCTAACCGGGCAACATCCTGCTCTACTCCGGCCAGCCGGTCGCGTTCCTGGATGGCTCGCTCCTGGGTCAGAAACCCGCCTCGCTGAACTTTTTCCTGAAAAGCAGCAACCTGCGACTCGAAACTCGAACGTTTAGTGCCATATTCTTTGGTAAATGCTTCCTGTTGTTTGGTAAAATTGTCGTGAAGTTCCTGGGCCATATCGTAATTCAGAATCAGCGAATCCGTTTTGATATAAGCTATTTTAAATCCCTGCGGATCAGTTTTATCATTAGTTGCTTCTGAAGTTTTGGCAGTTTTATTTCCTGAAAAATGCAATACATAAATTACAGCAACAGCTACAAACAATACAATATTCAATACTAATGATGTGTTTTTCATAAGCTCCACTTACAATTAAAGTTTGCCAAAAATAAAAATTAATTATTAGTAACAAGAGTGACAGGCCAATTATTTTTCCCGTGAACCCAAAACCTGCCGGGAAACATCCAAGACGCCTAAAAGCTGCGTAAAATCATAAACTCACCGTGATAAACATCATTGAATCAGCCGTTGGTCGCTAAGTACTTTTGGGTTGTTAACTGATGCTGTAATTTTTGAATTTCTAACCATGTTAAATAAGTTAATTGCCAATATGCTGCCGTACATGCCGAAAAAATTGATCTGGATTTTTTCGAAACGGTACATAGCCGGAGAAACGATTGAAGATGCGTTACGCGTGTCGAGGGAGCTGAATAAACAGAACGTAGAGGTAACCATTGACCTGCTGGGGGAATTTATCACCAACATAACACAAGCCGAGGGAAACAAGAAAAAGTACATCGATATTATCGAGCGGTTTACTTCGGAAGGAATCATCGGAAATTTCTCGGTAAAACCAACCATGTTTGGGCTGCTGATCGATCCGGAAGTTTGCTTTGAAAATATCGAAGAAATTGTAAAAAAGGCTGCGGAAAAGAATTCATTCATCCGGATCGACATGGAAGATTCGCAATGTGTCGATAAAGAAATTGATATATACCGCAAACTTCAGCAAAAATACCCCAACCATGTCGGGCTGGTTATTCAGGCATACCTGCGCCGGACACTAACCGACATTGAAAACTTCTCGGATATCCATGTCAACGGAACACCGCTAAACTTCAGGTTGTGCAAAGGTATTTACATCGAACCCAAACAAATTGCGTTCAAGGAACACGACGAAATCCAGAATCATTACATTGAGGATCTGCAATTTATGCTTGATCACAATATGTATGTCGGGATTGCAACCCACGATAAAAAACTGGTTGACGAAGCGCTCCGTCTGATTGCAGAAAAACACATTTCAAAAGACAAATACGAGTTCCAGATGCTATACGGCGTTACACCCGAGCTTAGAAGCTCAATCGTACAGCAGGGACACCGGATGCGTGTGTATGTTCCGTTCGGGAAAGACTGGTTCGGCTACTCGACCCGCCGGCTGAAAGAAAATCCGAAAATCGCGTCACACATCATTAAAGCAATTTTTTTTAGGGGTTAATTTTAGGGGTTATTAAACAAGTTGGGGAGTGCCACCGGCCTCCCCAACTTCATTTTATAACGTTTTCAGAATGATCTCATCAAGCGATCGTTTGGGGACATGGTGCACCTGATTCTCATCTCTCCAATATTTCACATCCCCGTTTTTCATTTCTTCCAACACAACCGTCTCGGCTGGTTTTCCCAAGGCAATAACCTGAAGTATTTCATACCGATCATCCAGGTTTAATAACTCTTTTAGCCGGTTGCGGTTTACCGACCCAATAATACACCCGCCATAACCGGCCTCAACCGCCCCCAGCAGAATACTCTGAACTGCAATTCCATGATCGCAAAAATAATTGCCCGAAACGAACGTATCGTGTAGTTGGACGATATACGCCGAAGGCCTTTCACCTTCTTCCGGGCCATCCCAGTAAGTTAAATAACCAGCCCAGCCCAACAGCTCAAAAATCCGGGCATTCACTTCCGGAGTATTACTGATTATATATTTCAATGGCTGTACATTACGACCCGATGCCGAAACCCGCGCCAGATCGATCCATTCACGAAGTTTCTCCGTCGCGATAGTCTCCGACTGTATAAATCGCCGGTAACTGCGGTTTTTCAAGATTAAATCTCTTAGCATGATAATTCTACTTTAACACATTTAAATTTTTAGATATGAGCTGTTTATGTCTCGTTGTCTGATAAGGTGTCGATTGTACATTTGGTCAAAGAATTGTTCTTCGGTCATTTCTTTATAAAGTTTAAAAACGAACCACTTCTTG
>JAJUGZ010000071.1 GCA_029265715.1 Bacteroidota bacterium | reverse complement strand
CCTCGGCCATAAAATCCTTTCGCCACTTGTTTAAAGTCTTATTGCTATCTAATGCGCTATATATAAGCTGTTTATATAAATCATAGCCCTTGAGAGTCATACTTGAAATGAATCTGGTAAATTCTCTTAAGATACTGATTATCAGGGGTTTTACCAAACAAAAATCAAGTTATTTTGTTGATTATCAATTATTTAACACAACTCTTAACGGAGTATTGTTTTGATTATGTTACTAAAAACCCTTATCTTTTATTCAGTTTTCTGAAAATCACTCCTATGTACAATAAACTGAGCATCAAAGACTGGGCAGTTGAAGACCGCCCGCGCGAGAAAATGCTGGTTAAAGGCATCCGGGCCCTGAGCAACGCAGAGCTGGTGGCCATCCTGATTGGATCAGGCAATGTTGACGAGTCGGCCGTCGAATTATCGCGACGCATGTTAAACAGCGTAAATAACAACCTCAACGAATTGGGAAGAAAAACCGTCGAAGACCTGAAAAAATTCAAAGGGATCGGCGAAGCAAAAGCCATCAACATCATGGCAGCCCTGGAACTGGGGCGGCGCCGCAAAGAAAGCGATCCGGAAGAAAAGCCCCAAATCACCCAAAGCCGCGATGCCTTTGATATTTTCCAGCCCTTGCTTGGCGACTTGCCGCACGAAGAATTCTGGATATTGCTGCTTAACCGTTCCCATCGCGTGATCGACAAATTTATGGTAAGCCGGGGAGGCCTGACCGGCACGGTGATCGATGTCAGGATTATCCTAAAAACGGCATTGGAGAAATTAGCCAGCGCCATGATCCTCTGCCACAACCACCCATCGGGTAGCTTGGTGCCCAGCGAAGCCGACGAACAAATAACCCGTAAAATCCGCGATGCCGGAAAAATGTTGGACATTCCGGCGCTCGACCACCTGATTATCGCGAATGATCGCTATTTTAGCTTTGCCGATGAAGGTAAAATCTGAAAAATGATCCTGATTTATTCCCGTGAAAAAACCGAACGACTGGCATATACCTGCAACCTGTTGTTCGATGAACTGCTCTCGGAACCCTGCCTGATTACCTCAGACCGGGAAGATTTCGAGTTGTCTGATTTGCCCAAGATCAATTATTCAGAAGAACGCTTTATAAACGGACTGTTCCTTAAACCCCATCCCCTTCTATTTGAAACCGACATCCATCAACAGAATTTGTCGCCGATTGAATTCGGTTCGATGCGATTGTTTTTCGAATCTTCTCCCGACTCAATTTTGCCGTTCGACCCACTGGCCTTTTGCTTTTACCTGGTAAGCCGGTACGAAGAATACCTGCCTTTTGTCCCCGACGAACATCAACGGTTCCCGGCCTCCGAGAGCATTCTGTACAAGAATAGTTTGTGGAAGAAACCAGTCGTTCAGATCGTCGCACGACAACTGGCCACCGAAATTCAGAAAAAATACCCGGAATTCGGGCGTCAACAACCAGCTTACTCGTTTCAGATGACCATCGACATCGATAACGCCTGGGCCTACCGGCACAAAGGTTTTTGGCGCACAACGGGGGCATTGGCCAAATCAGTTATCTCCGGCAATTCAGAAAACACACGCGAACGGGTTTTATGCCTTTCCGGCGTAAAAAAAGATCCTTACGACACGTATGGGTACATTGAAGAAACGTGGGCCAAACATACGGGACCACTTCATTTTTTTATTCTGACCGGCAACCGACACCGCTACGACAAAAGCGTCCCTTATCGTCACCCGGTTTTCCGAAGATTGATCCAGCGGCTGGCTTCAAAATACCCGGTCGGGATCCATCCATCATATGCGTCGAACGATCACCCGAGACTCCTGCCGGAAGAAATCAGCCGGCTGGCCGATATATTGGGGAAACCCGTAACACAAAGCCGGCAACATTTCCTGAAACTTCGGTTCCCGGAAACTTACCGGCGACTCATTCATTGCGGAATCACCGATGATTTTTCGATGGGCTATTCCGATCAGATCGGGTTTCGGGCAGGGACCAGCTCGCCTTTCCGTTTTTTCGATCTGGAGGCCAACCAGACAACAAACCTGACCATCCACCCGTTTCAGGTCATGGATGTAACGTTGAAAAACAAATTGCTGCTTTCTCCGGATGAAGCGATCGACGAAATTACCACACTGATAAACGCTGTAAAAGCAATTGGCGGTACCTTTACAGCGCTGTGGCACAACGAGTCGCTGGGAGACACCGGCGAGTGGAAAAACTGGCAATCGGTGTTCGAACAAACCTGCAATACAGGCATGCAAAATGGAACAGAATCCTGAAATAAAATACCTGAAGAGCAATGAAATAAACCGCGCATTGTGGGATGCGTGTATCAACACTTCACCCAACGGGGTTGTGTATGCAACCAGTTGGTTCCTCGACCGCATCTGCTCAAACTGGGATGCCCTGGTCTGGGGAAACTATCAATATGTGATGCCCCTGGTATTCAACCGAAAGTTTGGCATATCCTACATTTACCAGCCTTTTTTCACCCAACAGCTGGGCGTTTTTTCCCCGTTCCCGGTTTCTCCTGAAATTGTCAATTTATTTCTGAGTTCTATTCCGAAGAAATTCAAGTTGGTTGAATCAAAACTAAACCTGGGGAATTTACCCACAAGCAATTTGTACGACATTAAGCCGCACACCACCTATCTGCTGCCTCTTGAAAACACACATGATCAGTTACAGGCCGGATACTCCGAATATACCCGCCGAAATTTATCGAAAGCCCAACGAAACAGATTGCAATTATTCCCGGTCTATCAGGTTGACGAATTCATCCGGTTTACAACTAACAATTGGACCGGGAAAGTCCCTGGTATTAAACCGTCACACTGGAACGCTTTGCAAAAAATCATCAATCATGCAATTTCCCTTGGCTGCGGTTATATGCGCGGGGTATTCGACCAGCACAACAACATGATTGCTGCAACGTTCCTGTTGTTCTCCGGAAAAAAAATTATCAACCTGGTATCTTCCTCCAGCGAAGAAGGCTTTAACCAAAAAGCGATGTTCCTTTTACTTGACTCCGTCTTTCAGGAGTATGCCGGTTCGGACCTGGTTTTCGATTTTGAGGGATCCGATATTCCCGGAATTGCCCGTTTTTTTGAAGGGTTTGGTGGCGCGCCCCATACTTATTTTTCAGTCCGCAGGAACAATCTTCCGTCAATCCTGAAAATCATTAAGAAATAGGAATGGTTTTGTATTCCAGAACATCCTTTGAGCTTTTGAAATTTTTATAATTTCGTCCCGATTTTTTAAGAAGGAAAATTCAGAACGCTCAAATACCATTACCGATATAAACGTTCCGCTGTAAGTTCCTTCATTCCAATGACAACCAAAAAGAGACTTTATGAAGGTTAATATCCTGGGCAATTCGAATTCAGTATTCAACCAGTTCATTGCAGAAATTCGGGACGAAGAAATCCAGAAAGACCCGCTCCGCTTCCGCAGAAATTTACAACGCATCGGTGAAATTATGGCTTACGAAATCAGTAAGGAAATGGAATACCGCACGGTTGACATCCAAACACCACTAGGCATAGCCAAAGTCCCGACATTAAAGCAACAACCTGTACTTGCGACCATTTTGCGGGCCGGGTTACCACTGCAACAAGGATTGCTCAATATCTTCGACCGCGCCGAAAATGCTTTTATCTCAGCCTACCGTAAATACGATAAGCAAGGCGAATTTCATATCGAGTTTGAATATCTGGCCTCGCCTTCGCTCGACGACAAGGTAGTCATCCTTTCCGACCCCATGCTGGCTTCAGGCGCTTCAATGGAAATTGGCTATCAGGCTTTGCTCCGGAAAGGTACCCCGGCTCATGTACACCTGGTAGCGACGATTGCGAGCCGCCAGGGCGTTGAGTTTGTACAAAAACACATTACTGCCCCCAACGTAACCCTCTGGGTAGGCGCCGTCGATGCTGAAATGACAGTTAACTCATACATCGTACCCGGCTTGGGCGATGCTGGCGACCTGGCATTTGGCCCAAAAATCGACTCACATTAAAAGAGCAGGGGCAGCTTTTTTCGGAAAAACTGCCCTTACTTTTTATTTCAAGGCAACTTCACTGCTAATGGCCTCCAATAATCCATTCTCCGTTTTGTCGCAACCGAGTTCCCAAAACATGATACCCCCCAGCTTCTGATCAAGGGCATACCGTGTTTTCAGCTTTACCGACTCCGGATTATCGTAGGTCATGAATAATTTCAAGTCAGAATTATAATAATATGGGGCCTGCGAAATGGAATCCCAATGTTCCGCATATCCCGGATTTTCATGCAAATACGTTTCCATTCCTTTAAAATCAACAGCCTGTTTAAAGGTTCCGGGCTGAAACAACCCGTTATTTACATTTTCTACGTTCTCCCAGATACGAGCATAGAATGCAGCCCCAATAACCATTTTCCCGCGCGGAATGTTCAGCGAGTCCAGGTAATGAACAGCCCGGTCGGCTGATTCTTTCATATTAACCGAAGAATAAAGCGGGGCATGGTGCCCGGTTGTTTTGCTGTACCCGTTTGTCAGGTCGTACGACATGATGTTGACGTAATTAACCAGCGGCATCACCGCTTGCCAGTCGATTGAATGTTCCAGGTAATCGGTATAACCGCCGGCGGCAAAACTGATTTCGTAGTGCTTGCCCAAAACATTCCGCAACTCTTGTACAAGCGCGGTAAAATTATCGCGATCTTCTGGCAAAAACTGATGCCCCGGATAGCCTTCGATAGATGGATATTCCCAGTCCAGGTCAAGCCCGTCGGCCTGATACTGTTCTAAAATAGTCTTTACAGAAACGGCAAATTCAGCGCGGCCTGCCGGCGTAGAAAATACCTGGGAACAAGTTTCGCAACCACCCCAACCTCCCAGCGATAAAATAATTTTCAGCCCGGGGTTCCGGCTTTTCAGCGCGACCAGATGACGAATAGTCAGACTATCAGCCGCATTATCGACAGCCAGTTGATTCCCGTTCAGGTGCAGAAAACTATAAATAATGTGTGTCACTTTTTCAACCGGATACTTATCGATATCAGCCTCATTTCCGGCGTAATAGGCCAAAACAGCAAATTTGTGTTCGGGTTGTTTTACTCGGAGGCCCGAGCAGGCACTTAAAATCAGGAGAAAAAGAAATACAAAGGGAGAATATCTCCGGAAAACGGTTTGTGGTATCATGCGTGTTTATGGTATTAATTACAATTAGTGTCGATGAAAAACAAAACTAAAAATTTTAACCGTTATTATAAGATAGTCACATCTTTTTGGTCATAAAATATTATGCAACTAAATTTCCTGCTGACATACTGTTGTCACTTTGGTCCTCTTTCTTTGCTGCCGTGATTTCAAAAAACAATTAAACAGCAACAAAAATGGAAACAAAAAAAAAGTTGAGAAAGTTAACGTTTTGGCAATCTCGTTACAAACAAGCTTGTCCAACCTACTGGCCGACACGCAAAGCCTCGGAGCCGAAATCATGTACAAGGCCACCGACTTAAATCTGAAAATTACCGGGCCACAGATCTGGCATTATGAAGGGTGCGACGGAAAACCGGAAACACCGTTTCTCCTTACAATTGCCATCCCCATTCAGGAACCAGCCGGGAACCCGGGCAAATTCAGGTTCGATGAACTTCCGGCGGCAACTGTTTTGTCCTCCAAGCATAAAGGGCCCTGGAATACCCTGGGAGAAACTTACCAGAAGATGATGGCCGAAATGCAAACCAACAATCTGCCATTCAACGTCAACTGCCGCGAACTGTATTGGATTTGCGACTTCGAAAACCAGGAAAACTGCATTACCGAAATTCAGACAGAAATTGCATAACTCATGGAAGCAATAAACGTTGCCCCGGAACTCGTGGCTTGCTGTGGTTTATATTGCGCAGCCTGCCGGAAATATGTGGCCGGGAAATGTCCCGGATGCCGGGCCCACAACGAAAAGCATTGGTGCAAGGTGCTGGCATGCTGCCGACAAAAAGGTTTCGAAACCTGCGCCGAATGCACATCGCCGGGCTCCGGAAACTGCAAGACCTTCAACAGCCCCATTGCCAACGTGTTTCAACTGTTGTTCCGGTCCGACCGCCAGGCCTGCATCGCACGAATCCGCGAAATCGGGAAAGAGGCATTCGCCCGTGAGATGGCCCTTGCCGGAAAACAGGTTATTAAACGATCGTAAGAAAAACAGAAAGAAGCCATTATCTTTGTTCGGAACGTTGGTAAGCCACCGGCGTTCCGAATGCTTATTCCTGCACTTCATGAACCGACTTGAACGACTCAATGCCATCCTAGTCCACCTGCAAAGCAAGCGGATTGTGCGGGCTTCCGAACTGGCCGACCGATTCGATATTAGTCTGCGGACAGTTTACCGCGATATCCGGGCACTCGAACAGGCCGGGATCCCCATTGGCGCCGAAGCCGGTACCGGCTATTACCTGATGGAACATTTCCACCTCGACCCGGTGGCTTTTTCGCTATCAGAAGCTTCGGCTTTGCTGTTGGGCGAAAAGCTGATGGAACGCCTGTCGGACGACGCGACCCGCGAACATTACCGCTCGGCCATCTGTAAAATTCGCGCCATCCTGAAACCGGCAGCTAAAGATTACCTGGAGTCTCTTTCCGATTCCATTTCAGTCATCAACTGGTCTCACTCATCCTCTGCTTTCCGGCGGTTGTTTCTCCCCGAGATTCAACAGGCCATTGCCGAAAAACGCGTGATCGAAATCCAGTATCAGGCCAAATATTCCGGAGAAGAAACCCGGCGAAACGTTGAACCAATCGGTTTATGCAACTACGACTCGCGCTGGCACCTGATTGCCTGGTGCCGTCTGCGAAACAGATACCGTGATTTTCGGCTCGACCGGATCCTGAAACTAAACCTGACCAACGAAACATTCAGCAGACAGAAACATATCACCATGGACGAATACTTTGAACAATTTGTCCCCGACGATACTTTTGCCAACATTACGCTCCGGATTCAGAACGAGAAAGCTCACAACATCGAAGAATCCAAATTCTGGTATGGCTTTTTGAGCGAAGAAGCACAAGATGGGCAACACCTTTTATTGCACTTTGCCAATCCCGATCTGCAGGGTTTTTCCCGTTGGATTATAGCTTCCGGAACGTGCCCGGAAATTATTTCACCGCCTGAACTGGCTGAACTTATCCAAAAAACCGTTAGCGACCTGTCTGAAGCCTATCTTCACCCCAAGAACGAACAAGCTTCCAAATTCCGGGACAACGATCTCCCATCTCATGTTTTCTGACCCGCAAATGCGTATCTTTACCGCGCGGAATCCCCGTCAAAGAATCAGTATTCACATTCAAACAAAGCGCGTTATGCAAAACTTTTTTGTCAAAACACACGGTTTGGGAAACGACTACATCGTTCTAAATCAAGATGATATAACTTTTCAGCTTACACCTGAAAATATTCAGAAGATCTGCGATGTCCACTACGGCATTGGCTCCGACGGTATTTTGCTGAAGGTTCCGTCAACGAAAGCCAATTTTGGGTTAAAGATTTATAACCCCGACGGCTCGGAAGCCGAGAAAAGCGGGAACGGCCTGCGGATCTTTGCCAAATATCTGTACGATTACAGCTACACGCTCGAAAACAGTTTTACGATCGAAACACTAGGCGGACTTGTGAAAGCCGAGGTGACCCGGGAAACTAACGGCAAAGCCAACCAGATAAAAGTTGACATGGGCAAAGCCATTTTTGCCTCAGCGCAAATTCCGGTTGTGTGCGACAGCCCCGAGTGCATCGATCACCCGCTGCCCCTGCGCGAAGACGTCTTTTTTATGTCGTGCGTTTCGGTTGGGAACCCGCATTGCGTCGTACTTAAAGACAAACTCAGCGTGACCGAAATTATGAAATACGGCCCGATGATCGAAAATCACCCGAATTTCCCAAATCGCATCAACGTTCAGTTTGCCAAAGTTATTTCGCCCACCGAAGTCGAAATCCTGATATGGGAACGCGGCGCCGGATATACCCTGGCTTCCGGAAGTTCGTCGTGTGCTGTCGCTGCCGTGATGGTAAAAAAAGGCCTGACCGAACGGAGCCTCAACCTGAAAATGCCTGGCGGAACACTGAAAATCCATGTCGGAGAAGACTGGTCAATCCAAATGGAAGGCGAAGTCAAGGAAATTGCAGCCGGCCAACTAAGTAATGAACTGATTGCCGAACTTTGATATTTATAAAAATCTGTAAATTTGCAGGCCACATTTATTACACTTTAAAATGACAGATAAAATTCTTCCTTTTTCGAAATCGCAACTCGAAAAAATTACAGAAACATATCCGACCCCCTTTCATATCTATGATGAACACGGAATGCGCCGCTACGCCAAACGCTTTCTGGATGCATTCTCCTGGAACAAAGGGTTCAAAGAATATTACGCCATCAAAGCCTGTCCCAATCCGTTCCTGATGAAAATCCTCCGGGAAGAAGGTTTTGGGATCGACTGCAGCTCGATGGCCGAGTTGGTTCTGGCCGAAAAGTTGGGCATGCGTGGCGAAGAAATCATGTTTACCTCGAACGACACGCCCGATTACGAATACCGAAAAGCCCGTGAATTAGGCGCCATCATCAATCTCGACGATATCTCGCACATCGAGTACCTCGAAAAGCACGCCGGACTGCCCGAGCTAATTTGTTTCCGATACAACCCAGGATCGCTGAAAGAAGGAAACACGATCATCGGCCATCCGGAAGAAGCCAAATACGGGTTTACCCGCGACCAGTTATTTGAAGGGTACCAAATGCTGATCGACAAAGGAGTCAAGCGGTTTGGGCTCCACACGATGGTTGCTTCCAACGAACTGGATCCGGAATATTTTGTCGAAACAGCTCAAATTTTGTTCGACCTGATCGTCGAACTGAACCAGAAACTGGGAATCCGTTTCGAGTTTGTCAACCTGGGCGGCGGGATCGGTATACCTTACCGCCCGGAGCAAAAACCGGTTGATTTAGACCAAATGAGCGCCGGGATCCGAAAACTTTATCAGGAAAAAATTGAAGCCAACGGACTGGCTCCGCTGAAACTTTGTTTCGAATCGGGGCGCGCCATCACCGGCCCTTTTGGCTATTTAGTTACACGCACATTACACATCAAAAAAACCTACAAAAACTATGTGGGGCTCGACGCCTGTATGGCCAACCTGATGCGCCCCGCGCTTTACGGTTCCTATCATCACATCACCGTTTTGGGAAAGGAAAACCAGCCTGCCACACAAATTTACGATGTAACTGGTTCGCTGTGCGAAAACAACGACAAATTTGCCATCAACCGCAATTTGCCGGAAGTTGAACCTGGCGACCTGATCGTGATCCACGACGCCGGGGCCCACGGACATTCGATGGGTTTTAACTACAACGGGAAACTCCGATCGTCCGAACTTCTGCTGCGCGAAAATGGAGAAGTAGTACAAATTCGCAGGGCCGAAACACTCAATGATTTGTTTGCCACCCTCGACTTCGACCAGTTAAACGATTTTGAGGCATAAACATAGTCAACAATCACAACACAGAGCAGGCCGGATCAAAAAACTCCGGCCTGCTTTTTCCCAGTCTCCCCGCTTGCTGATTTTTCGTACCTCTCAAGCTGGTTATTTTGTATCTTCGGGCAACAAACATCACCCGCCGCATGAAAATAGGATTCGACGCCAAACGTGCTTTCAACAACCGGGCCGGACTGGGCAATTTCAGCCGAAATACCATTCGCGCACTAACCAGTTATTACCCCGGCGACCAGTATATTTTGTTCACGCCCCGCATTTTGCCTGAAATTTTTAAAGTTCCCGTGAATAGCCGGGTTGTCACACCGGAAATGTTTTGGTGGAAGATGCTTCAATCTCCCTGGCGAAGTTTTCGATTGGCATCGCTGGCTAAAAAACACGCGCTTGACCTGTACCACGGGTTGAGCCATGAATTGCCGGTTGGCATTGAAAAAACCGGGATAAAAACGATCGTAACCATCCACGACCTGATCTTTTTACGCTACCCGGAACTTTATAAAAAAGCCGACCGCGCCATTTACAACAAAAAATTCAGACACGCCTGCCGGGTTGCCACAACCATTCACGCCATTTCGGAACAAACCAAAGCCGACCTGATCTCGCAGTTTCATGTTCCGGAGCAAAAAATCAAGGTGATTTACCAAACCATCAATCCGGATAATTTTCAGAAAATCCCGGAGGAAGAAAAAAAGGCGGTTCTCCGGAAATATCAGATCCCGACAGAATTTATCCTGAATGTGGGAACCATCGAACCACGCAAGAACCTGTTGGCCCTGCTCGAAGGAATGGTTTCGGCCAACATTCACATCCCGCTCATTGTGGCCGGGACCCCAACCAGCTACCTGAAGCCGGTTCAGGAATTTATTTCACGACACAAACTGAACGTTCACTTTATTTCCGAAGCTACCGACTCGGAAATCCGTGCACTATACCAATCGGCCCAACTCATGGCCTACCCTTCTGTCTTTGAGGGATTTGGCCTGCCCGTTGCCGAAGCGCAGGCTTGCGGGTGCCCGGTTGTTACATCGTCGGCCAGCAGTTTACCCGAAGCCGGCGGGGCTGCCGCCCTGTATGCCGATCCACGCCAACCCCAACAAATCGGCGACCAGCTAAAAAAAATCCTGGACGATTCTGACCTGAAAAATAAATTGATTACCGACGGCAAAAGCAATGCAATGCGGTTCTCGGATATTACCTTTGCCCGACAAATGAATGAACTTTATAAGACGTTGGCCCTATGATTGAAGACTTAAAGAACGCCGTTGAAGTGCTGCAAAAAGGCGGCATCATTTTATACCCAACCGATACGATTTGGGGACTTGGCTGCGACGCCACTAATCCGGAAGCAGTAAAACGCATTTACGAACTTAAAAAGCGGGCCGACTCGAAAAGCATGCTGGTCCTGATGGAAAACCCGGCGCTGCTCGACCGCTATGTTGAAGAAGTCCCGGATGTTGCCTGGGATTTAATTGAACTGGCCGACAAGCCGCTGACCATCATCTACGATGGCGCCAAAAACCTGGCCCAGAACCTGATCGCCGAGGATGGCAGCATTGGTATTCGGTTTACTCAGGAAGAATTTTCGCGCGAATTGGTCCGCAGGTTTAAAAAACCCATCGTCTCTACGTCGGCCAATATAAGCGGACAACCTTCGCCAGCCAATTTTTCGGAAGTTCAGCAGGAGATTATCGATGCCGTCGACTACGTTGTTGAATACCGGCAAAACGACAAACAGAAGGCTGCGCCATCAAGCATTATCAAACTGGGCCGGACCGGCGAAATAAAAATCATCCGCCCATAAAAATACATTGCACCCTACAATCCCGGGTTACAACCAAAATATCAACCGATTTTTGCTGAGACTGCAAATCCCGATTAATTGATTATCTTTGCGCCTGTTTTTAAACCATTCATACAGAAACAAATGGCACACAAATCCGGATTTGTAAACATCATCGGGAACCCCAATGTCGGGAAATCAACCATCATGAACGTGTTGGTTGGCGAACGGCTGTCGATCATCACATCGAAGATGCAGACAACCCGTCACCGCATCAAAGGGATCGTAAATGGCGATGATTTTCAGATTGTTTACTCCGACACACCGGGAATCCTGAAGCCAAATTACAAACTCCAGGAAACCATGATGAAATTTGTGAACACCGCGCTGATTGATGCGGATGTGATCCTGTATGTAACCGATGTGATTGAAAACCCGGAAAAGAACCAGGAATACCTCGAACGCATTGCCCAATCGGAAGCCCCGGTAATTGTGCTGATCAACAAAATCGACCTGTCGAACCAGGAAAAGGTGATGTCGCTTTACAACTACTGGAAAGAAAAGCTCCCGAAAGCCGATATCTTTCTCATTTCGGCAACCGAAAAATTCAACGTGGCCCCGATTTTCGACCGCATTCTGGAATTGCTGCCCGAATGTCCGCCTTATTTCCCGAAAGACGAACTGACCGACCGCAACGAACGTTTTTTTGTCAGTGAAATCATCCGCGAGAAAATTTTGCTGAACTATCAGAAAGAAATTCCGTATTCGGTTGAAGTGGAAGTCGAAGAATTTAAGGAAACCGACAAAATCCTGAATCTGGCCTGCGTAATCCACGTGGCCCGCGATTCACAAAAAGGGATCATCATTGGACATCAGGGAAAATCGTTGAAGAAAGTTGGCTCCGAAGCCCGGAAAGACATGGAAGAGTTTTTCCAGAAAAAGGTATTTCTTCAGCTGTATGTTCGTGTAACCCCGGATTGGCGCGACAAAGAACGATCGCTCGACCATTTCGGGTACAATATGGAATAAGACAAGGCTTTACTTTAGCTACCAGACATTAGATTTTGGCCGCGGAATAATTTGGATCAAGGCCAACCAAAAATATAGCCCTTAAAAAAAGGAAAGATTAATCAGAAAATGAGCAGTAATATTGTTGCAATAGTTGGCCGGCCCAACGTAGGAAAATCAACTTTGTTTAACCGGGTTACCGAAACCCGTAAGGCCATTGTCGATGAGGTTGCCGGCGTAACGCGCGACCGGCAGTATGGCAAGGCCGAATGGTGTGGCGTTGAATTCTCGCTGATCGACACCGGCGGTTATGTCGTTAATTCTGACGACGTATTTGAAGAAGAGATCCGCAAACAGGTAAAACTGGCTATCGACGAAGCCGATGTTATTTTGTTTGTAGTCGATGTTGAAAATGGCATCACCGACATGGACCAGGCTGTCGCCGAAATACTGCGCCGCTCGAACAAACCGACATATCTGGTTGTCAACAAGGTAGACAACAATTCGCGATTGCTCGATGCCAACGAATTTTATGCGCTTGGGCTGGGCGAGTTGAACTGCATCTCGTCTATGACCGGAAGCGGAACCGGCGATTTGCTGGACAAAGTCATTTCGCACTTTTCAGAAAAAACCATCAGCCACGACGACGAAGGCATTCCGAAATTGGCGGTTGTCGGTCGTCCCAATGTCGGAAAGTCTTCTTTCATTAACGCGTTACAAGGAGAAGACCGCAACATTGTGACCGATGTGGCCGGCACAACACGCGATTCAATCAACTCCCGCTACAACAAATACGGGCACGATTTTATCCTGGTCGATACGGCCGGTTTGCGCAAACGGACCAAAGTAAAAGAAGACCTGGAGTTTTATTCGACCATGCGTTCGGTGCGGACCATCGAAGAATCGGATGTTTGCCTGCTCCTGATCGATGCGACCCGAGGAATGGAATCGCAGGACGTATCTATTTTTAACCTGATTCTCCGGAACCGAAAAGGAGTTGTGATTTTGGTCAACAAATGGGACCTGATGGAAAAAGACACTATGACCACCAAAAAGTTCACCGAAGCCATTCACGAACGGATCGCCCCATTTGTCGATGTTCCGATCGTCTTTATGTCGGCCATGACCAAACAACGTATTTTCAAAGCGCTGGAAGCAGCCAGCCTGGTTTATGAAAACCGCACCAAGAAAATCAAAACATCGCAATTGAACGAGGTGATGCTCGAAGCCATTGAAGCTTATCCACCGCCATCACTAAAAGGCAAGTACATCAAAATCAAGTATGTTACCCAGCTACCCGGGCAAACACCAAGCTTCGCATTTTTCGCCAATCTGCCACAATATGTGAAAGAGCCGTACAAACGATATCTGGAAAATAAGCTCCGTGAGAACTTTAATTTCACAGGGGTCCCGATACAAATTTTTATTCGGAAAAAATAGCTTTCAGATTCAGAAAAGGACTTTGATCCAAGAAAACCCTGCCGGCCCAAACGTCCGACAGGGTTTCTCAATAAAAACTATTCCACCCAATTCCCTATTTAATTTTTTCTAAATATAGTTTTCGTAACTGCTGCAAGTAGTTCAATCCAATCTTGTCTGAATAAATACGAACCACCTCGTGTAATTTCCGGTCATGATAAAATGCGCCGAGCGCAGCATCGAACTTACTTTCAAACCAATTGTATTTTACTTTTTGGGTTACTTCCTCAAATTCATCCCAGCTCATGTACCGGGGCACTTTTATATAGGCATGAAACTCTTCACGCTTATCCAGATAGATTCCCTCATCGATCTCTTCCAGGTAAAAGAATTTAACGATTTTCAGAGGGGCGTCGGTTTCAACATGCTTTTTCGTTTTTTTCAGGTAATGAATACCATTATCGTAAAATTTTTGCTGAAGTTTGGCGACCAAATCGTAGTTTTTCAGATGACGGACACGCAAAACATTGTAGGTCTCGTTGCCTACAGTCAAAAAACCTTTACCGGCATCGAACGGAACATCAAAGTCGAGCTCAACATTCTGAGAAGCCCTCAGTATTTCTTCGAGCGGGTATTGTTCTTCAAGGGCAAAGTACAAGTAAACCGGTTTTGAGCTTTGCGGAGTATCGTAATAATATCCGGGAAACGGTTTCAGCGCTTCAAAAACAAGCGAGCCGGGAATAATCTTGTCTTCAATCGAAAAAACGGTTTCGATTTTTCGCAGTGTGCCGAAAACTTCCAGTTCTTTGTTCTGTTCCATATCGTTTAGATTTTGGTTTGTATAATTTAGCACTTTTATTTGAAATCCGGATGAGTCAAAAAACACTAAACATTACAGGCATTGGCGAAGTACTCTTCACCCTCAGCCAACGTTCTCGCAGGCTTCGCATTACCATAAAAACAGCCAATGATGTTGTTGTATCTATGCCTCAGGGATTTCCGATGAACGAAGCCATCCGGTTTGTCGAGTCTAAGGCCGACTGGATACATAAACAACAAAAGAAACTGAACGCCGGTTTAACAAAATTTAGTCCTGAAACCTGTTTTAAAACAAAGTTTCATACGTTAAGTGTCCACCAGGTTCAAACCGACCGTCTATTTAACCGTGCCGGAAACGGCCGGATACAAATTTTCATCCCGGAACACGTACCTCATGACCATCCCCGGATTCAGGATTTCATCCAGAAAACCCTGATCCAGGTTATGCGGTACGAAGCCAAAATATATTTGCCCAAACGCCTGCAGGAACTGGCAGAAAAACATGGGTTTCGCTATCAGGATGTAACTATAAAAAACACGAAAACACGCTGGGGAAGCTGTTCGGGGGTAAACAACATCAATCTGAACCTTCATTTAATGCGGCTTCCCGATCTGCTGATCGATTATGTTTTACTCCACGAACTGGTCCACACGGTCGAGAAGAACCATGGCCCCGGCTTTTGGCGAAAGCTGGAACAATGTTATCCCGGAGCCAGACAGGCCGACCGCGAAATGCAAAAATACCGGACTCAAACATTTTAGTCGGCACCCGACGATCAGCCGGGTTTGTCTGGCTTGAGAATGAACGACTTTACATTTATTTAACACTGAAAAGCCGGGCATCAGAAAAGTGCCGGCATCCATCGGTTCCGCTCTGTAGCTCATTAAAACCCTTTATCCATTTGCTTTTGCGAAATTCCCCTCAACCGGAGCCTGGCAAACACCCGCTCCGAGCATTCAAAAACATGCTTAGAAACATTTTAAATTGCTTACTTTACTGCTGTTATTATTGTACGGAAAGGCCGTTCGGCCTACATTTGTGCAGCTTTGAGAAATTTTAATTTATAAATAAAAATCTGTTATTCTATGAGCAATTTACTGACTGCCTCTATTGGACGGAAGCTCCTGATGAGTATTTCAGGTTTGTTCCTGATTTTGTTTCTTTTCGTGCATTTAACCATTAACTCGTTCTTGCTGCTCGACGGTGTTTTGGGCTTCGAAGAAGGTCAATTGTTCAATGCCGGCGTACACTTCATGGGAACCAATCCGTTGATTAAAATCATTGAGCCTGTTTTGGCATTAGGTTTTTTGGTACACATCGTTTACTCATTAATCCTGACCTTCCAAAACATGAAAGCCCGTGGCCCGCAGCGTTATGCTTCAGGCAAGAAAACAAAAGGCGTTGAATGGACATCGCAAAATATGTTACCGCTGGGTATCGCTATTTTTGCATTCCTGGTTGTCCACATTTATAATTTTTACATGAAAATGAAAGGAATCTTGCCTTGGGAACCGGCTGAAGTTGAATTCCCCTTTTTCGGCTTAACTGCAACTGGCGAAGATGCCTACACAATGGTTCATGAAACTTTCCAGAACCTGGGTATCGTAATCGTTTATGTGATTGGCTCGATCGCCCTGGCCTTCCACTTAACTCATGGGTTCTGGTCGGCATTCCAGACAATCGGTTGGAACAACAACATTTGGATGCCCCGTTTAAAAGTGATCAGCAGCGTTGTTGCAATCATTCTGGGCGGTGGTTTCACAGTCATTGCTTTAGCACAATACCTGTTTTTCTAATTCTCTTTAAAAATTCTGAAACATGAGTAAATTGAATGCAAGGATCCCCGAAGGGCCATTAGCCCAGAAGTGGACAAACTATAAAGATCATCAGAAATTAGTTAACCCGGCCAATAAACGCAAACTGGATGTCATTGTTGTTGGCACTGGTTTGGCAGGCGCCTCCGCTGCCGCCTCTCTTGGTGAAATGGGGTTCAATGTTAAAAACTTTACCATCCAGGATTCTCCCCGCCGTGCACACTCTATTGCAGCACAGGGAGGTATCAACGCGGCCAAAAACTACCCGAACGATGGCGACTCTGTTTTCCGTTTGTTCTACGATACGATCAAAGGTGGCGACTACCGTGCCCGCGAAGCCAATGTTTACCGGTTGGCCGAAGTAAGCAACAGCATCATCGACCAGTGCGTGGCTCAGGGTGTTCCGTTTGCCCGCGAATACGGTGGTTTGCTCGACAATCGTTCGTTCGGCGGCGCTCAGGTTAGCCGTACGTTTTATGCAAAAGGACAAACCGGACAACAGCTGTTACTGGGAGCTTATCAGGCTTTAATGCGCCAGGTAAACGCCGGAACAGTAAAAATGTACACCCGTACCGAATTGGTTGACATCGTAATTGTTGACGGGAAAGCCCGTGGTATTATTGCCCGCGACCTGGTTACCGGCGAATTGCAACGTCACTTCGGTCACGCCGTTGTTTTGGCAACCGGTGGCTATGGAAATACCTTCTTCCTTTCGACCAATGCGATGGGGTCGAACGGATCGGCTGCCATCAAAGCTTATCACAAAGGAGCCATGTTTGCCAATCCATGTTTCGCTCAGATTCACCCAACCTGTATCCCGGTTCACGGCGAATTTCAGAGCAAACTGACCCTGATGTCTGAATCGTTACGTAACGACGGCCGCATCTGGGTCCCGAAGAAAAAAGAAGATGCTGAGGCCATCCGGGCTGGTAAAAAGAAACCAACCGATCTTTCGGAAGAAGAACGCGACTACTATCTGGAACGTCGTTACCCGGCTTTCGGGAACCTGGTCCCGCGCGACGTAGCCTCCCGCGCTGCCAAAGAACGCTGCGATGCCGGTTACGGTGTCGGCGCTACAGGGTTGGCCGTTTATCTCGACTTTAAATCGGCCATCGATCGTTTGGGCGAAAAAGTAATCGAAGCCCGCTATGGCAACCTGTTCCAGATGTACGAAAAAATCGTTGACGAAAATCCATATAAAACGCCGATGATGATCTATCCGGCGATTCACTATACCATGGGGGGCCTTTGGGTCGATTATGAATTACAAACAACCATTCCGGGCTTGTTCGCAGCCGGTGAAGCCAATTTCTCCGACCACGGTGCGAACCGCCTTGGAGCCTCGGCCTTGATGCAAGGACTGGCTGACGGTTATTTTGTATTGCCATACACCATCCAGAATTATCTGGCCGACGATATCCGCACTCCGCGCATGACCGGAAATGAACCTGAGTTTGTTGAAGCTGAAAAAGCAGTTAAAGCACGCTTCGAAAAACTGATGAGCATCAAAGGGAAACGTTCGGTTGACAGCCTGCACAAAGAACTTGGCCTGGTGATGTGGGATTTCGTTGGAATGGGCCGCAACAAAGAAGGATTGCAACATGCCATCCAGCGCATTGCCGAAATCAAAAAAGAATTCTGGACAAACGTACGTATCCCAGGCGATACCAAAGGGATGAACATCGAACTGGAAAAAGCTAACCGGTTGGCCGATTTCATCGAAATTGGCAACCTGATGGCCCGCGATGCCCTGAACCGGGAAGAATCGTGCGGTGGACACTTCCGTGAAGAATACCAGACTGAAGAAGGCGAAGCACTCCGTCAGGATGACAAATTCGCCTATGTTTCTTGCTGGGAGTACAAAGGTGAAGATTCGGATCCGGAACTTCACAAAGAAGAACTGATTTACGAAAGTGTGAAAATGGTTCAGCGTAATTATAAGTAATGGCTTTTTAATAGGAGATCATCATGGAAAAAACAATAAATCTCACGCTTAAAGTTTGGCGTCAGAACGGTCCCAGAGAAAAAGGCCGTTTCGAAACCTACAAGGTAAATAACATCTCAACCGACAGCTCGTTCCTCGAAATGATGGACATTCTGAACGAGCAACTGATTAACGAAAACAAAGAACCTGTAGCATTCGACCACGACTGCCGTGAAGGGATCTGCGGAATGTGCTCGCTGTACATCAACGGACGTCCTCACGGACCGGATGATGATGTAACTACTTGTCAATTGCACATGCGTAAGTTTAATGATGGTGATACAATAACCATCGAACCTTGGCGTTCTGCTGCTTTCCCGGTAATTAAAGACTTGATTGTAAACCGTCATGCGTTCGACCAGATCATTGCTGCAGGCGGTTATGTTTCAGTTAGTACCGGCGGTGTCCCGGATGCCAATGCAATTCCGATCCCGAAAAAAGATGCCGACGATTCGATGGATGCAGCTTCGTGTATTGGTTGTGGCGCCTGCGTTGCAGCATGTAAAAATGGTTCGGCCATGTTGTTCGTTTCGGCCAAAGTCAGCCACCTGGCTTTGTTGCCACAGGGCCGCGTTGAAGCAGCCCGCCGAGCAAAAGCAATGGTTGCCAAAATGGACGAACTGGGGTTTGGGAACTGTACCAACACCGGCGCTTGCGAGGTAGAATGTCCAAAAAGCATTTCGCTTTCAAACATCGCCCGCCTGAACCGCGAATTCTTAAGTGCAAAACTGAAAGATTAATCCAAGGCAAAAATAATTTTTCAAAAAAATAGAAAAGCCCCGGAGATTGAGTTCTTCGGGGCTTTTTTGTTGCATTTTCCGAGCCCATGCCACCGCCTTTTGTATATCAGCAATTGGTACATAAAAAAGATGGACTCAAACCCAATTGGCATGAGTCCATCTACGTTGAAAACCTATTTTAAGTAGAAGGTGATACGAAAATTGCAGGAAACAACTTTGAAAAATTATACTACTGCGAGGTCAGGCTTTTGATCAGGTCAACTTCTTCCTGTTTGTACGGAGTTCCGTCCGGACGAAATATTTCGTGAAACCACAGCGGCGGTTCCGATCCATCCGGGATCGGCTCGTCCCAGGCATACTTGGTATTCGATTTCCCCGCAACCAGACCCCAGTTGATCGCCCCGATCTGTTGCTGTTTCAACATCGGCATAATGTTGGTAAACAGGCTGTTGTTCCGCCGTGCCATGTATTCGGTACAAACCAGCGGGCGTCCGTAGCGTTTCAGCGTGTCGATGGCGGCCTGATGTTTCTCCGGACTTTCGTAGTTATGGTAGGTAATGATGTCGGAATTTTCGACCTGGAACCGGTTCAGGTCCGATAACGACAAGTTCCAAACCCCTGACGAAACCGGTTGCGATGGCCTGACTGCCCATGCCCATTCAAATACCTTCTTCAGCAACGGCATCGAACGGTTACCGTAGCCCGAGTTGCCCGGTTCGTTGTAAAGGTCCCAGAGCACGATCCGCTTGTCGTCTTTAAAT
>JAJUGZ010000116.1 GCA_029265715.1 Bacteroidota bacterium | reverse complement strand
CAAGCTTTTATAGCCTAGTAACTGGGTCTGATAATGCATTAGAAGATTTATTTGATATCTTGCCTGAAGTCATAAAAATTTGTTCTGAAGGGAGATATCAAATTAGAGACAAAGAGAAACTCAAAAATTTTTTCAATTTGGCTTACAAATGACCCTGCCGTTCAGTTGTCTTACAACCCCAAGCTCCACAAAAAAACCATTTCCGCTCCACATTGCCCCATCGCAACGATATTAGTAAAACATATATTCAGGCTCCGGTATGCTGCTCGGCCCGGTACGATGAACGCACCAGCGGACTGCTTTCGACAAACGAAAACCCTTTTGCCAAGCCAATCTCCCGGTAGCGGTCAAACTGTTCCGGAGTAATATATTCTACGACCGGAATATGCGAGGTAGTTGGCGCAAGGTATTGCCCGATTGTCATCACTTTGCAACCGGCTTTCCGCAAATCGTCCATGGTTTGCAGCACCTCGGCTTCGGTTTCGCCCAAACCCAGCATAATTCCTGATTTGGCAACAACTCCGGATTGGGCAATATAACGGATTACCTCCAGGCTGGTCCGGTATTTGGCCGCGCTCCGGATCATGGGTGTCAACCGTTCGACGGTCTCCATGTTATGAGAAATGACCTCAGGCTTTACGTCGATCACTTTCTGGATCAATTCGGGTTTACCCTGAAAATCGGGAATAAGAACTTCCAGTTTGGTCCCGGGGTTAACAGCTTTAATTTCCCGGACTGTTTCGGCCCAGAAACCGGCGCCCAGATCGGGCAAATCGTCGCGATCGACCGATGTTACAACCGCATGTTTCAACTGCATGATACGAACAGACTGTGCAACCCTCCCTGGTTCGTCCGGATCAGGAGGGAGCGGTTTCCCGGTCGGCACCCCGCAAAATTTGCAGTTCCGGGTGCAGATGTTCCCAAGGATCATAAACGTGGCTGTTCCCCGGTTCCAGCATTCCCCAATATTGGGGCAATTTCCGCTCGTACAAATGGTATGCAGATGATGCTGGTTAACCAAGTTCTTCACTTTCGAGTAACTCTCGCCTTTGGGAAGCTGCATCTTCATCCAACGGGGCAGTCGGGGTTTTCCGGTATTTTCGGCTGACATATCAAAAAAATTTGTCCAAAAGTACGGTTTAATGCCATGCAGAACAAGAAAGAAACCCGGGAACTGAAAGAGGCATGAGTAGCGAGTAGCGAGAAATTAAAGGATTGAGTTTCTAAATGGAGAATTGGAATACTGGAAAGATGGAATGTTGGAAACTGCAACCGGCATTTGTTAGAAGTTATGAGCTACAGGTTCAAAGCGGGTCGCGGGGCAACGCACCTGTTGGTACTGAAAGATTGACGGCAACCCCTGGTAACGGTACCGCTGACAGCGTCCGGAGGCCCTGTCAGCGGTTAAAGGGACAGAAACGAAAGCGGGTAGTAAGTGGGTTTTAAACACAGCGGCACGGCGGCAAAAAAAACGCTGCAGTTAAATAAACTCAGGCAACCAAACACTTAGACACTCAACAACTTTATCGCTTAAGAACTTCTAATCTCAAAGTTTTTTTTCGGGATATTTCAACCGGAACAGTCGGGGGATTGTTATTTTTGTGGTTCACCTGACAAACAGCCCATGAAGTATTTTGCCTTCGTTTTATTGTCCCTGATTTCGGTAACAGCCTGGTCGCAGGGCCGGGTCGATGCAACAAACCTGCAACTGGCCGGGAAATACTATCAGGAGAAAAACTACGAAAAAGCAGCGCCTCTTTATGAGCAAATCTACCAGGCCTCGCAATCAACCGTCTATTTCAACATGTACCTCGACTGCCTGGTGGGACTTGGCGATTACGAAACCGCCGAAAAAGCGATCCGTCAGGAAATACGCAAGCGCCCCGACAAAAGTGCGTTTTATGTACAGTGGGGCTATATCCTGAAATCGAGAAATAACTACCAGGAAGCAGAAAAGAAATTCGACCAGGCGCTGGAAGCAATTGGCGACAATCCGAATGACTACCGGAATTTGGCCAACGCCTTCATCTCGCGACGCGAATTTGGCTATGCCGAAAAAGTGTATCTGCTGGCCCGCAACCGGTCGGACAGTCCCGATTTTCATTACGAGCTGGCCAATGTATATTATTACCAGCGGAATTATGAAAAAATGCTCCAGGAATATCTTGACTGGCTGAACCTGAACCCGGCAAACATGGTCAGGGTAAAAAACAGCATCCAGTCGGCCCTGAGCGGCGACATCAACGGCGAAGTCAACACACAAATGAAATCGATCCTGATCAAAAAAACACAGGACGACCCGGGCAACCTGAACTATACACGGCTCCTGATCTGGTTTTTTACGCAGGATAAGAATTATACACAAGCCCTCCGCCAGGCCATTGCGCTCGACCGCCGGGCCGGAGAAGAAAAACCGACCATCTTTTCGCTGGGCGACATCGCCGCATCGGGACACGATTACGAAAATGCCCTGAAAGCATATAATTACCTGATTGAGGCCGGAGATAAATCGGAATATTACCTTCCGGCATACAAAAACAGAGTACTGATGTATTACCGGCAAATGACCGAAGAAGCCAATCCAACCCGCGGGCAGGGAACCGAACTGGAACAGAAGTTTACACAGGCGCTCTCGTTGCTGGGAGAAACTCCACAAACAACCGACCTGCTGCTCGATTACGCGCATCTGGAAACATTTTATCTGAACAATCCGGAAAAAGGACTGCAACTGTTGGAGCAGGGAATGAAAATCCCGGGTTTAACTCCAGCACAACAATCGCTCCTGAAAGCAGAAATTGCCGACACCTACGTTTATTCGGGCGACTTTTGGGAAGCTGTTTTGATTTATGCCCAGGTTATTGAAAGCAATAAAAACAACGAACTGGGCGACGATGTAAAACTGAAAAAAGCGCGACTGGGCTACTACATGGGCAACTTTACCTGGGCAAAAGCCCAGCTGGACATCCTGAAAGCTAGCACCTCGAAACTGATCGCAAACGACGCCTTCGAATTGTCGCTGTTTATTGGCGACAATCTGGACGAAGATACCACGGCAACGGCCTTGCAAATGTTTGCCCGCGCCGACTTGATGCAGTTCCGTAACCAAACCGATAAAGCGATGGCCGTTCTGGATTCGGTCCAGACCATGTTCCCTTACAACTCGCTGACCGATGATGTATATTTCCGGAAAGCCACAATCCTGGCCAAACAAGGAAAACCGGAAGAGGCTGCTGAATTTCTGGAAAATATAGTCCGGGAATTTTCAACCGGAATGCTGGCCGACGACGCTATTTTCATGCTGGCGGGCCTGTACCAAAATAACCTGAAACAACCCGAAAAAGCGCTGGAACTTTATCAAAAAATGCTGACCGAACATCCTGGCAGCATTTACACCGTGGAGTCGCGCGAACTTTACCGGAAACTGCGCGACGATCTGAGCAGTCAAAATAATCAGGCAAAATGAGAAAGTTAAACCAGTCGACCACCTACGCGTTCATCTCGGTTTTACTTTGGTCAACCGTAGCCACCTCGTTTAAGATCGGGCTGAGGTACCTCTCCCCGCTATTCCTGATCCTCGCGGCCGCTGTTGTTTCATGGTTTGTTTTCCTGATTTTTCTGACAGCAACCAAACGCCTGTCAGAACTAAGCCGGGTTACGCTAACCGACCTGGGGAAATCGGCGCTGCAAGGCCTGCTCAATCCCTGCGGATATTACCTGGTCCTGTTTCATGCCTACTCATTATTGCCAGCCCAGGTAGCCCAGCCGCTCAACATGATCTGGCCCTTTCCGCTGGCGTTGTTTTCAGCGTTGCTGCTGAAACAACACATTACCATCCGGAACATCGCGGCCATTTTCGTGAGCCTCGCGGGCGTGGTTTTTATTTCATCGCAGGGAAGTTTTTCCGGATGGGAACGCATCAGCCTGCCCGGCGTTGGCCTGGCGCTGGGGAGCAGCCTGCTTTGGGCACTCTACTGGGTGCTCGGGGTGATGGACAAACGGGAAGAAGTCATCAAACTGTTCTGGAGTTTTTCATTCGGCATCGTTTATCTCCTTCTGATTGCATTTACCTCCGGAAGCCCGGCGCCCGAATTGAACACAGGAGCAATGGGCGCATCGGTTTATGTCGGATTATTTGAACTCGGCCTCACCTACATCCTTTGGATGCGGGCCATGCAACTGAGCGAGAACAATGCAAAAACCGGCAACCTGATTTTCCTGGCGCCTTTCCTGTCGTTGGTTTTCATTCATTTCATCCTGGGCGAAACCATCTACAGCACAACATTTGTCGGCCTAAGCCTGATTATTGCCGGAATTTGGTTGCAGCAAAGGAAGAAGTAAAGCACATGAGTGCCTGAGTTTATTTACCACAGAGAACACAGAGTTCAGGCAAAGTTTCACAGAATTATCGCAACCTGTAACCCGGGAAACGTAACACTTGCCAGTCGCAGACTCCAACATTCCATCCGCCCATTATTCCAGTTTCCCATTATTCTCTCATTCATTCCGTCGTACCTTTTGCATCCGACCGCATTCTTGCTACTTTTGCCTGTATGAAGCATGACTTGACAACCGATAAACCACTGAAAATACTGGGGGTCGACCCCGGGACCAATGTAATGGGTTACGGCCTGATTGAGATCGTGGGGAACAAGCCACGCATCCTGCACATCGGGGTTGTAAAGACATCGGGTTATTCGCACCATTACCAAAAACTCAGGCACATTTTTGAACGGACCAATTATCTTCTTCAGGAATACAAACCCGATGAACTGGCTATCGAATCGCCTTTCTACGGGAAAGACATTCAGGCCATGCTGAAACTGGGACGGGCCCAGGGAGTAGTCATGGGACTGGCGTTGCAACAGGATATTCCCGTTTTCGAATATGCCCCGCTAAAAGTAAAGCAAGCTATAACCGGCATGGGACGCGCCGCCAAAGAGCAAGTTGCCTTTTTCCTGAAGCAAATGTTCAACCTGACCGAACTGCCCAAAGAGCTTGATGCGACCGATGCGGTTGCGGTTGCCGTTTGCCATTACCTGCAAAAGAAAAATCCATTGGCACAAGCCGGCTACAAAGGCTGGGGCGACTTTATCAAAAAAAACCCCGGGCGGATAAAAGGGTTGTAACCGGTTATTCTCTGCGAAATTCCGGGACAAATCCGGCCTTATCCAGTACGGCCCACACGGTGGCAAAACTATATTCGTCTACAACAGCCTCATGCTGCTTTCGCAAAAGCCGTCGAACCTCTTTTTTCTTGTCATTGCTGAACTGAAGCAATAACGACCGTTTAGTCGGCCTTACCGGACAATAACCTTTCTCCGGACTATAAAAAAAGAAGCTTGGCGAAAGCACATAGATTTGGTTTTTCAAGATACCGTTTTCGCCGTAATAAGGCGAACAACTGATTAAATCGACCTTCCGGGAACAGACAAAATCAATATTCCCATCGTACAGAACCTGAAAAAAACGGTCGCCATGTGGATAACGGTCATAATATTGTTTGCGGAAAAAACATTCATGTCCTGAATCATCCGGGCTCCAAAATGAGCTAATTGCCCGTTTATCGATCTGCACCTGGGCGCCGGCAACCGTGTTATAATAAATCAGTTCATCCTTATACGAACTGTATTTCAGGTTCAGGCTGTCGATGTTTTCTCCACCCGACAGCTGGACAGACCCTAATTTCCATTCTTTTGTAAAGAACGGGTTCCCATCGTAATAACCATACGATTTAAATAAAGTTCCCCGGATTTTTTCTGAATCCCACCCTGCTGCAGGCTGGAAATCTTGAGCATGGCATTCAAGGGCTTTGAAAAATCCGCCCAGCATACACAACAGGAACAAGCAATATGCAAATCGTCTCATCTCAGTCTACATCAAAAAATTGTTCGTACTCAATGCGTTCGCCCGCTTTATTCCGACCGGCAACCAAAACCCGAAATTTCCCTTTGATCTCTGAAGTTCGGAACGAAAGCGGGATTATTTTCGCCGGAAGCTGGTCGGGTTGCCACAACAACGTTTGGCGCAAATCCGGGATATGGGGCGATTTGCTGACTTCGGGCACAAGCGAATAAACAGGTTGGACAGCCTGAAGTTCCATCATTACCAATCGGTCGGATTCGGGCAACCGGCTTCGGTCGCTGTGCCTGGTATAAAGTGCCACAACCCCGGCAAACCGCAAGTCGCCAAAATAGCGTTCGGTCAGGTTAATATCAATCCGGTCAAGATCTTTGGTCCCCATGTCTTTTATCAGGTTCAGGTCGCGAATAGGAATGCCATCGATCAAAACCAGCGGTTGCTGATCAAAATATTGCCGGAACGGACTGTTTATCACCCGTAATGTTGGCTCGTTATTATAGTTCCTGAATTTGACTCCCGGCAACAACTCGCGGGATATCTCGCTGAAATCAGGCAAGTCAATAAACAAATCCGGATCAACAATTTTAGTCGGCTCCCCATAATATGGATACGAGTTAACCGTGTCGGGAAGAGGCGTTAGTTGTTTCACATCCTGCAATCCAAACAATTTACGCATCATCAAAATATCCGAAGTTTTCTCAATAAACCGGTTAAGTTCGTCGCTTACAGCCAACATCTTTGTTACCGGCGCCGGACTTACCCAGTCGTATTTGCTGTCGAGGATTATTTTAATCGGCTGGTCGGTTTTATCGTCCCAACACTGTACGACAACAGGAATTCGTCCGTAGTGATTTTTTATCAGGAAAAAGAACTGCCCGTCGTTCCCGGTCTTATAATACTGAAAATACGGCAGCGAATCCGGAATGGTCAGATACACCATCGCCCCGCTTACCGGGGCCTGTGAATTTTTATTGACAATCTTTCCCTGAACAACAATCCCTTTATCCTCGTTCACCTCCATATTCCCATTTTCTACGCGAATCGGAAATTCCGGGAAACTCAGTCCGGGAACCACTTCCGACACACAAATGGTTAGCGGGCCCGCTAAATCTCCAATCAGGCTGTCTGGCATTTCAATCGATGCCAGAACATCAGACTGAACCGGATAGGCCGGGAACAGGTTTTGAATGCGGATACCGGCTGGCAAAACACGAGCGGCCTCTCCTCCCGTAACGACGGGAACCTCCGGATAACCGTCTAACTTATCGAAGCGGTTGGCTACCAGGATTTGTTTCGCTGCAAATGTTTTGTCGTGAGTTTCGTTTACAAAAACGCGGACCAAATAAGAACCGGTGCTCAGCGAATCGGGTAACTCCAGGAACACACTTCCCTGATGCCCGACCGCTTCGGTCGTTACACCGGTAATATGGTTCCCTGTTAATGTAGCCAGATCGACATAAACGATTTTCGAATTTTCATCATCCGGAAGAAATAATTTCGCAAGCGCCGTTTCGCCGCTGACATAGGTATCCCGGTCGGTCAGCAACCCAAATCCCGAAATCCGTTGAGCTTTCAAACTTATGAAAGCAAGCAGGAGCAATGATATTAAACTAAATAATCGTTTCATCGGTTAATAAGTTGATTCCCAGAAACCCGGGAGGGTCCCATCCGTTGTCATCCCAGTGGCAGGGATATTGGGATAAGAATTAATTACATGTTGAATAAGGCTTATTGAAGACTTATACCCGTGCACAAAATAACGGTGCTGTTTATAGGAGCACAAATTGAAATTTCCCAAAATGATCTGATCGGGGTTGCTGGTGCAGTGCATATTGCCATAAATCTGCGTATAGACCGGGTCAAACAATTGGCCGCTGGCTTCCAGCTGGTCATTTATTTTTTTATAAAACGAGTACGAATTGGGGGTTATGCCGTATTGATGAACAATGAAAATCCATCCGGCCGGGATCATTGCAGCCGAATCCAGATAGCTGGCATAGTAATCCAGGCTCCGGTACAACACCGAGTGATTGGTTACCTTGTCCGAACTGGTATAGTCTTTCGGCCCGGCCAGGTTGAACACATCCGTGTCGTAAAACGATTTCCATCCATAAATCGGGGGCGGCGGAGGCCCCTTTTCGCTTTCAAGCTCGATATACCATTGCAAGATACCCCGCCAGGAAAAACGGTAATACGTGTTTTCGCTATAAATGGGAGCATTTATTTGAAGGTCAAAACCAACATCTTCGTTTGTATAAGGCTTGCCATACGCATCGGTTGAGTAGGAGGTTTTGGTGGTAATCTCTGCATAGATTGAATCGAGCGTAGGGAGCGGAGGCATTTTTTCAAAATCCGACTCGTAAGTTTCAGCACCGTACGATATCTGCAATTTGTAGTTTGATCCGGCTTGGGGTACGAAAGGAAACAAGAAGTAGCCATCGGAATTTTCAAGTCCTTCGATGCGTTGCCCGTCTTCGGTTAAAATTGTGCAGGTTGCTCCTGAAACCGGATTGGTAGTCGATGCTGCATAAAAATTCACGGTCTTGCTGATCCGGACAAAATTCTGGGCTGGCTCATTGGTAATCCGCGACTCAACAACCAAAAGATTATTAACCGTGTCGAGATCAGGATGATAATACTCCTCGCACGAAACAAGGACAAACAATCCGATCAGGTATAATAAATATATTTGCTTTGTCATCAGAATTTAAAATTATAGGTGATTGACGGCACCGGAACCCCGATGACTGAAAGTTTGTATAACGCGTAAGTTTCTTTATCAACCAACTGAATAGAGGGATCTTTACGATAGAACACCGAATATGGGTTTTTCCGTCCGTAGGCATTGTAAAGAGAGAAGGTCCAGCTTCCTTTCCACATCCGCTTCCGGCGAAGGTTTTCGTCAAAGGTGATGGAAAGGTCGAGCCTGTGATAAGGCGGCATCCGGTACTTGTTCCGGTCTGAATAATAAACGATCTGTTTCCCATCGTAAGAGTATTTCAACTCGGGCAGGGTCACCGGCCGTCCGGACGAAAGCACAAAGTTGCCGGAGAAACGCCAGCGACGGCTTATCTTGTAATTCATAACCGCCGACAAATCGTGGGGCTTGTCGTAAGCCGACGGATAATATTTCCCCTTGTTGATTATTTCTTCGGGATAGTCGCTATCCGTTTTTCGCAGAGTCCTTGAATAGGTATAGCTTAACCACCCGTTTAAACGCCCGGTAGTTTTTCGTGCATAAAGCTCCAGCCCATACGAATATCCATTTGCTTGAATAATATCGGTTTCCGGGTGCTTGTTCATCACTAAGGTCGCTCCGTTTTTATACTCCGTCAGGTTCGTCAATTTTTTATAATAAACTTCGGCAGAGGTTTCAAACTGCCCGCCTTTTAGATCTTTGAAATAGCCCAGGGCAACCTGATCGCTCAGTAACGGCTCAACATAATAATCGCTCGATTTCCAGAAATCGGCAGGCGACGCTACGGATGTATTTGAGAGTTGGTTCACAAACTGGTGGATCCGCTGCAAACTGAACCTCAACGAACCACCCGAATTCAATACATACTTTAATGCCAGCCGGGGTTCGAGACCCTGATACGTTTTTATCCGCTCGCCGGAAGAAAACTGAACCGAGTCAACAACCGACATCTCGCTTTTGGTTTCTCCATCCTGATACAGATAAACCGTTGACGGACCTTTTACTGCAAAGTTGGCATACCTGACACCCAAGCTCAACGCGAGGTTACCGGCCACATCAAAGTCATCCTCAAGAAAAGCGCCCATCTCAACAGAATTCTCCTCCGGAACTTTCTGGTCAACTACATTCGTAACCAGACTGGCTGGCTTAATCTCACCAGGGTTGATCCGATAACCCATCCTTTGGAATCCACCCGTTATCCGGTGATTTTCATTCGGCAACCAGGCCAGCGCATATTTCATACTGGTATATTCCAGTCCCGTCTTCAGCGAATAGTCATCTGCTGCCTGCTCCGGGTCACGTTTATCCAATTTAAAATTGTAGCTGGAATAAGCCATATTCAGGTCCGAAACCAGGTTCTTGGAAAAGTTCATTTGCCAATCGGCCGACGCCAGCCTGTTTTCATAATTGTATAATGACGAAGAGTTTAGGTTAAACTCATCGGAACTCATATACCCCATCAAATTCAGGCGGTTGTTCTCGCCAAGGACCAGGTTGGTATTCCCGTTTAAATCGTAAAAGTGAGCCACACTGTTCATAAACTGCTCATTTTTTGTCTGCCTTAGAATCCAATCCGAATAGGTCGACCTCCCCCCGATCAAAAAACTGCTTTTTTTATCTTTTTTAAACGGACCTTCCAGTGTAGCGCGGCTGTTTATAACCCCGAGACCTCCATACAATTTTAGTCCCGAAATATTTCCTTCCTTCATCTGAACATCCATAATGGATGCAACCCGCTCACCATAACTGGCAGGAATCCCGCCCTTAAATAACGTGACATCCTGAACGCCGTCCGGATTTATCATTGAAAAGAAACCAAACAAATGCGATGTGTTGAAAACCGGGGCACCATCGAGCAAAACCAGGTTTTGGTCTGTATTCCCGCCTCGCACATTAAACCCCGACGACATCTCTCCAACACTCTGTATACCCGGCATCATCACAATACTTTTAATCACATCGGGCTCGCCCATCATCACCGGGAGTTCTTTTAAAATTTTCGTATTAATTTTCACCATGCTCATCTGGGCCTTGGTTGCTTTACTTTGATCACCCAGCACGGTAACCTCTTCCAGATCGTGGGTTTCCTGGAACAATTCAAAATCGGCTTTCCCGTTTTCGATCAGTTTTACTTTCTGGGTTAAAGGCTCATACCCCATGAGGGAAATCTGAAACGTATAATTACCGGTTGGCAGTTCGATCTCAAAAATCCCTTTCCCATTCGTAGTAATGCCGGTCTTCGCTCCGGAATAACGGATAACTACTCCGGCAAGCGGATCGCCGTCCTTGCCATCGGTTACCTGTCCGGTGAGTTTGGCCCGCTTATAACGCCCTTCGTTCAGCGGATCGCCAATGACCAGGGTTTGCATTTCATCGTTGGCCCCAATCCGGGCATCTGCTCCCTTGGGAAAAACGACAACCGCATCGTCCTGAAAAAAGCGAAACGATAACAACTGATCTTTAAAGAGCGCATTCAATACCTGAATCAGCGGCTGGTCTGTAATAGTTTGATTGACCACATATTTTGAAATCCATTCTTCACGGAAATAAAAGCGGATGTGATTCTCTTTCCCGATCCGGTCAAAAAATTCTTTGAGAGGAATGTTTGTAAAAGTTCCGCTGATTCTTCGTTCCTGCAACGATTGGGAGTATGCCTGACTAACCAGCAAAAGCATCAGGACAAGCAACACGAAAAGATTGGTTTTCAGAGACATTCCCGGATTATTTTAAGTATATAAGCAATCCGAAATGTAGAGGAAGATTTCATAGGCCTGGTTTTATAAATTTGGGTACGTAATTTTTTACTCGTGAATAATTTATTTTTTATTGCCGCAGCTTGCCTGTTCGTCAGACAAGGAATAGCCGTGGCTAAACGTTTATTCTCATTTCCCGGTTGGCGTTTGCTAAATCACAGCTAATTCGTTAGGGCAAAGTCCAACAAAATAATTTAATCGCATAAAAATTTATGCTAATTTAAAAATATTACAAGATAAGATACCAATACCCTACTCCGATTTATTTTTTTATTGAAAATCTTTCAACTACTTTTAACCGGCTATGAACGACAAGTATCAAACAGCAGAAGAACGCATCAAGCAAAAATCCAGGGAACTTGGATTCCTGGACTGCGGAATTTCTCAGGCCGATTTCCTTTCAGACGAAAAAGACCATTTAACAAACTGGCTCAGCCTCGGCTTTCAAGCTGGCATGGATTATATGGCCCGCAACTTAGAAAAACGACTCGACCCTCGCCTGTTGGTCGAGAACGCCCGATCGGTTATTTCAGTCCTTTACAATTATTACCCTTCAACAACACAAAGCGACCCGAAAGCACCCGTCATCTCGAAGTATGCCTACGGAACCGATTATCATTTTGTACTGAAAGAAAAGTTGTCGCTGCTGCTTAATTTTATCCGCGATGAAATTGCCCCATGCGAAGGCCGCGCCTTTGTTGACTCTGCCCCGGTTCTCGACCGTGCCTGGGCTGCCCGCGCCGGTCTGGGCTGGGTTGGCAAAAACACCAATCTGATTTCAGTCGAGCACGGCAGTTTCTTTTTCATTGGAGAGCTGATTATTAACCTCGAATTGCAATCAGATAACAAAATGGTACGCAACCATTGCGGAAATTGCACACGCTGTATTGATGCCTGCCCAACCGGAGCCCTTCAGCCATTTATGCTCGATGCCCGCAAATGCATTTCGTATCAAACCATCGAAAACCGGGGAGAAATCGCCCCTGAACTAACCGGGAAATTTGCCAACCGGGTATTCGGGTGCGACATCTGCCAGGATGTATGTCCCTGGAATTTACAATCAACCCCACACCACGAACCCGCCTTTGAGCCCACTCCTCAACTAATGGAGCTTAGCGCAAAAGAATGGGCAACCATCGACAAACAGAAATTCAACGAGTTATTCAAAAAATCAGCCGTCAGGCGGGCCAAGTACGAAGGAATGAAGCGCAACCTGGTGTTTATCGGGATAAACAGCCCGACACCATGAAATAGCCATAAGAGCCAGAGCTCATACCAACCGGATTTGATCGAAAAGAAAAAGCTGTTACGAAAATTTTATGCCCCTGCTTCGAAAATTTATACACAAACTAAAAACAATACTCCGTTAAATTTTAAGCGGCAATAGTGCCGAAATATATAAGTTCTTTGACAATATCTTGATTTTTTAGTTTGTTTGGGTTTACAGCGAACACGCCAATAAATCGTTCGATGAGTAACATATTGTGGTACAAT
>JAJUGZ010000081.1 GCA_029265715.1 Bacteroidota bacterium | reverse complement strand
GAGTTCACCGCATCATCCTTGCAAACAAAACTTGCATTTTGAAGGGGGGGGTGACTTTTGAAATAAAAACAATAATGACTGACTACCAGAAAATTAGAAGACAATATCTTCAGAATTTTAGATTAGTCGGATAATAGTGATTATTTAGATCGAACTCTCGTTGTTTTTAAGTACACAAATCTGGTTAAAATAAAAGAGGGCAATTCAAATTGAATTACCCTCTGACGTATAAGTTTAAAAAAAGAATTAATCTTTTTGTTCAACCCGTTTACGCGATGAATAGTTGATGTGCAACGCAGCAGCTTTTCTAAGTTCTTGTTTTACATCGGTTACAATCCCCATTTTAGCATATTCATCAACTTTCAATGAAGTAACCATGAACGGGATCTCTGCTTCATCACGCGCTTCGCGTTCAGCAATAATGAAACCCTGGATATCAGAAGTTTTTGCAAAAACATCGTTTAACTGAATACGAGGTTCTGTCCCAAAAACTTTTTGATATTGCTTGATCGGAGTTCCAATATATATGTAGCTTACCAGCGACTTTTTCTCCAGCTTGGTTAACTCAGTTGCCTGAGGCAAGGTAATTTTAACTTTCAGCGATACTTCCCTCATTGTGGTAGTAACCATGAAGAAGAAAAGCAACATGAATACGATATCAGGCAGCGAGGCCGTCGAAACTGCGGGAGTTTCCTTTTTAGAATCTTTCCTAAATTTTGACATATTAATTTCCTCCTACCTTTTTAGGTTCAGCTTCAGAAATCCTTGAAGGAACAATTTCGCGTAAAGCGTCTTGTTCTTCTTCCGAACATGCGTCGTATTTTTTCCCAAATTTTTCTTGGGCAAGTTCATTCCTCAGCTCATTGATAGCGCCAACTAACTCATTTTGAACAGCGAGATAGGTCCCGTATTCGGTCCCTACGTCATTACGCAAAGAGATAACCCCTTTCGTTACCGGATAATTGCCCAATAACGGAACGTCAGTCATTTTCTTTTCCGGAAGATTTTCATCATCATTCGGGTTTAACAAGAACTCTTTGGTTTTTGCACGCAGTTCGCTTATCTGCATCAACTCGCCTTCAACCATCAAGCGGTTGTAACGGTCAACAAGAACTGACAATACGTTCCGTTCCTTGATCGGAGGAGTATCATCTTGTTGTTGATTTTCAGGCGGCATTTGCGGCAAGCGTCTTTCCAATCCGCTGTCAACGTCCATAGTGGTTGCTACCAGGAAAAATATAAGAAGCATGAAGGCAATGTCTGCCATGGATGCTGATGGAATTTCTGGTGTTTTCTTTGCCATAACTGTTTAACTTTTTCCTGTGTTTTACCACAATGGGTTATTTTAAAATTCGAGAGACTGAAGACCCGGCAATCGCTAAAACGGCCAAGATAAACAGTGTGTAGGTTACATACAGACCCGTTCCAATCCATTTAGAGACAGTAGCTGTCAATGTACCATCGGCAACAAATTTTTCAACGCCGTAGAACTGTGGAATTGAGCTATCTGAAAGAGCATAACCTATCCCTACAATAACAACCATAAACCCCGTGGCCATCAATCCTTTTTTCAACGCCTGTGGATCTGACAACGTATTGGCGAGTCCAAGCAGCAAAGCTGCAGCGATAGATAATCCGAATAAGATGTAGCACCAAACTAAATTCGAGTCGATCCAAGCTCCCATAACAGCGTCAGCATCGTTGTCGCTCAGGTTTGAAAGTAACGAAATGATTAGAAAGGCTGAAACTACCAGAAAACCTATCAGCATTATATTTAAAGCTTTTCCTAGTTTCATATGGCTATTTATTTTTTAGCGTTGTGTTTAACAAGAAGGTCAATCAACGAGATTGAAGCATCTTCCATGCTGTTGACGATTGCATCGATTTTAGATACACAGTAGTTGTAGAATACCTGAAGGATCATAGCTACAATAAGACCAGCTACTGTAGTGATCAACGCTACTTTAATACCAGAAGCAACCAGAGTAGGACTGATATCACCAGCAACTTCGATAGCATCGAACGCCTGGATCATACCGATTACTGTTCCCAAGAACCCCAACATCGGGCCTAAGGCGATGAACAATGCGATCCAGCTCAACCCTTTTTCCAACAAACCGGCCTGAACGCCACCATACGAAACAACTGTTTTTTCTACTACATCCAACCCTTCATCTGCACGGTCCAACCCTTGATAGAAAATACTTGCCACAGGGCCGCGGGTATTCCTACAAACTTCTTTTGCAGCTTCAACACCACCATTTTCAAGAGCTTCTTCAACTTTAGCAAGAAGCTTTTTGTTGTTGCTGGTAGAAAGATTTAAATAGATAACCCTTTCCAATGACAAAGCAAGACCCAAAATCAAAGCGATCAATACAGATGCCATGAAGCCTGGCCCCCCTTCGATGAATTTTTGTTTCAATGCACTGTGAATTGATTTACCTTCTTCAGCTTTGGCAGCAGTAGCTTCTTCCTGATCAACGGCTGCTTGTTGCGAAGCCGGGGCAGCAGGCTGAACTGCTTCAGTTGAGGCTGGTTTAGCTTGGTCCTGAGCAACCACGCTGGTTGGGGCCGTAAGATACAGCATCCCGAAAACTGCTATTAACGCAAATAGTTTTTTCATCTTGGTTTTAATTTTAATTAGTAAATCTCCTAAAATTTAAAATTTATTATTTATCTCTTTAATTTATTGAATTACATCCAATTACAATATGCCAGCCACCAAACATCTATGGCCGGGGCATGAGTTACACTCCAATAAAAAAAGAACATTTATGCTCTGCGGAGAGAGAGGGATTCGAACCCTCGGTACCCTTTTGAGGTACACACGCTTTCCAGGCGTGCCAGTTCAGCCACTCCTGCATCTCTCCAAACTATGATCTGGCACAATTTTTCAGGGCTGCAAAATACAAAAAAAATATGAATATAAAAGAAGATGCTAATCACTTATTTCCCCGATCAAACTTTTATTCAGGTGTATCTTGATTTCTTCCAAACTCAGGTTCTGCCCAAGCAAAAACATCAGTTTGGTCACTGCTGCTTCCGTAGTCATGTCTTTTCCACTGACAACTCCCGCATTCAGAAGCTCCTGACTGGTCTCATAATTGCCCATATTGACGGCTCCTCCCTGACACTGCGATACATTTAAAAATATGATTTTCCGCTTTATAGCGCTTTTGATCTGAGAAATTATCCACCGGTCGGTCGGGATATTGCCGCTTCCAAACGATTCGAGCACAACCCCTTTTAACCCTTCAATGTTCAGGATACTTTCAAAAACGTTCTTGCTAATCCCCGGAAAAATTTTCAGGATAACAACGTTTGGGTCAAATTTGGTCCGGACTTTTATCAGCCCTTTGTTTGGGCTATGATGAATATTTTCGGTGAAATATTTGATTTCAACGCCGGCTTTGGCCAGCAACGGATAGTTCAGCGAATCGAAGGCACTAAAATGATCGGCATGTCGTTTGGTCGTCCGATTGCCCCTGTACAATTTAAAATCAAAATAAATACAGACCTCCGGGACGATCGGGACACCATCTTTCCGAGCTGCTGCAATTTCGATCGCTGTAATCAGGTTTTCCTTCCCATCGGTCCTTAACACGCCGATCGGCAACTGAGAACCGGTCATAACGATTGGTTTGTCCAAATTCTCGAACATGTAGCTCAGGGCCGACGCCGTATAAGCCATCGTATCGGTTCCATGAAGAATAACAAAGCCGTCGTGTTTGTTGTAATTTCGATGAATGGTTGTTGCAATTTTGGCCCAGATATCCGGGGTCATGTTTGACGAATCGATGGGCGGGTTAAATGTCACAACCGACAGATCATAATCTAACCGATCCAACTCGGGGACTTCCTCCGATATTTGATCAAACTTTACCGGAGCTAAAGCCCCTTTTGAGTTTTGGGCCATCCCAATGGTACCTCCGGTATATAAAATCAGGATAGAAGGTTTTTCAGCCACAATATTTATTTTAATGTGTGCCGATGTCCGGCAAATTTAAACAATATCTATATATGGCGTCAGATATTGAAAAGCTTTCGGGCGTTCTCGGTTGTTATCTGGGCAATTTCTCCGGTTGTCAATCCGTGCAATTCGGCAACTTTCTGAGCTACGTAAATCAGAAACGAACTTTCGTTCCGGTTTCCCCGATGCGGAGTGGGCGTTAAATAAGGCGAATCCGTCTCCAGAATCAGGTCAGATGGCGCTACCTGCCCAATTACGTTATCCAATCCGCTGTTTTTAAATGTAACGATTCCCCCTACTCCAATTTTAAAGCCTAAGCCGGTAACCAGTTGTGCCTGTTCAATCGTCCCTGTGAAACTATGAAAGACCCCGTTCAGGTTTTCGTCTTTTTCTTCCTTGATAACCGTGTACACCTCATCGAACGAATCGCGAACATGGACCACGACCGGAAGACGGTATTGTTTTGCCAGATTCAACTGATACCTGAAAGCGTGAATTTGTTCTTCGAGAAAAGAAGTGTCCCAATACAGATCGATGCCAATCTCTCCTATTCCGTAAAATTTACGTTTTTTCAACCAATATTCAACTACCTGAAGTTCCTCCTGATAGTCGTGTGTTACCGAAGTCGGGTGCAAGCCCATTAACGGAAAACAAATATGCGGATAGGTGTCGGTCAGATCAAGCATATTTTTCACAGAGGAACTATCGATATTCGGAAGAATTATCTTGCGTACATCATTTGCATATGCACGGGTAATTACCTCATCTATATCGGCATTAAAATCAGTTGAATAGATGTGAGAATGTGTGTCAATCAGCATTTTGAAAAAAAATTTCTCAAAATAACGAAAAATACACTACCTCAATGTGACGCCAATATTATTTTATTACAAAAAAATTAAGGTGCACCCTCAATGCTCCCTGAAAAGGATCAGTCGGTGCACCTTTATAGAAGATTTACGTACTATACGACCCCCTGGGCCAACATCGCATCGGCAACCTTTACAAAACCGCCAACATTCGCACCAACAACATAATTCACTTTGGCTCCATTAAATCCATACTTCACACATGTTTCGTGAATATCGTGCATGATAATGTGCAAACGGTGGTCAACTTCTTCTTTCGGCCAATTCATGCGCATAGAGTTTTGCGACATCTCGAGACCAGAAACAGCTACACCGCCGGCATTAACAGCTTTTCCCGGAGCATAGTGAATTGCTTCGGTCAAATATTCGGCAGCCTCCGAGGTACATCCCATATTCGAAACTTCGGCGACAAGGAAACAACCATTTTTCACCAATTGCTTCGCATCGTCAATATTTAATTCGTTTTCGGTTGCACATGGCATCGCGATATCAACCGGGCGTTCCCACGGCTTTTTATCCGGAATGAATTGCGCTCCAAACTGCTCGGCATAAGGTTGAACAATATCATTGTTCGAAGCCCGGAGTTCAAGCAAATAATCTACTTTTTCTCCGGAAACCCCATTTTCATCGTATATGTAACCATCGGGACCAGAAATCGTGACCACTTTCCCGCCCAACTCGTTGATCTTACTGATGGCGCCCCAGGCAACATTTCCAAATCCGGAAACAGCAACGGTTTGTCCGGCAATGTCCTTTCCAAGCCGGTCGAGCATGTGCTGAACAAAATAAACAGCACCATAGCCGGTTGCTTCCGGTCGAATTAAGCTACCGCCCCAACCCAGGCCTTTCCCGGTAAGGACGCCGGTAAACTCATTCCGTAAACGCTTGTATTGCCCGAACAAATAGCCAATTTCCCGTCCGCCAACACCAATATCGCCTGCCGGAACATCCGTATTAGGACCAATATGACGGGCTAATTCGGTCATAAACGACTGGCAAAACCGCATAATCTCATTGTCGGACTTTCCCTTCGGACTAAAATCCGACCCACCTTTACCGCCACCCATGGGCAGAGTTGTAAGGCTATTTTTAAATGTCTGTTCAAATCCCAGGAATTTCAACACGCTCAGCGTAACAGTTGAGTGAAAGCGCAAGCCCCCTTTATATGGCCCCAATGCCGAATTGAATTCAACCCGATAGCCCCGGTTTATCTGAACTTCTCCCCGATCATCAATCCAAGGCACACGGAACATGATAACCCTCTCGGGTTCGACCATCCGTTCCAGAATTTTGGCTTTTTGATACCGCGGATTTTGTTTGTAAACATCCCAAATCGATTCGACCACTTCCTGCACAGCCTGGTGGAACTCCCGTTCTCCCGGTGTCCGTGCTTTCAGAGACTCCATAAAATCATTGATGTCTGTTTTCATCTGGATTTACTTTTAGTTTCTAATTGCCTGGCGGATTAAACCCTACGTTTCTCATTTATCGAAAAGAAGCAGTAATTTGCCTTATGAGCTTCTCACGCAAATGAGGAAACATGGTCAATTCGTCATAAAATTGAATTTTACATAGAACCAAAGGTATGTGTTTCCAGCTTCCGTTATTCAGGAAATCATAAAGTTATATCAAAATGTCAAAAACCTGATTTAATGACACTTAACCAACCAAAGAACCATGCTAAAAAACAAGGATTGACTTTCGTCAGGATTTGAAACGTCAGGAATTAGCAAAAAGTAAAAAATCCGGATTATTTTCTAACACCGGATTTTTTACCATCGCATATTTCTCTGGAGCAATCGAACAAACGACCAAGCCTCCCAATCAGTTATTCGCTGATGACAGGCAAATTAAGTCCACCTACTTCAATGTAACAGCGAATCCAACCGTCTGCCAGTCAGGCAACTTTGCCGGCAACGAGATTACGAGAGATTCGTCCGTCTGCTTCCAGTTTATCTTTTGACCACTGCCAAGCATCTTCACCCCGGTAATCCGCTTGTCATTCAATTTTGAATTTTTACCCAGAGATGAAATTTTAATGTCTTCGGTGGGGGAACTCATACAAAAGGCATACAGAACATTGCCTTTGGTCGTAAAACGGATATCAGAGGGCTGATACGGGCGAATGTCGCTCAAGCCGCCAAATTGGCCTTTCTCTTGTTTGCCTATGGTCGAAGGGCCTTCGCCATAAATTTTCCATGGGCGGGTTCCGTAAATGCCCTCGCCATTCGCGGCAGTCCATTTCCCTATTTCATTTAAAATTTGCAATACATCGGGTTCAAGGTCCCCCTCCGGAGTTTGAACTACATTAATCAACAAGTTTCCGTTTTTGCTGACAATATCTACGAGCATCTGAATAACTTCGGTGCCTGTCTTATATTTCTGCCCCGTACGATAATACCAATCTCCGATCGACGTGTCGGTTTGCCACGGGTACGGACTGATCGAATCCATCACGCCGCGTTCAATATCCTGCACCCAACGTCCTTCAGAAGGCCTTAATTTACAATTGTATACAGCCTCGAGTTTTCCTTTATTTTTTGCCAGGTCCTGATTGTAAAAATGAGCAAGCATGGTCCGTCCCACCTCGCCAAATGGCAGCTCGCTGTCAGAATATAACAAATCGGGCTGATACATGTCTATTAACTCTGTAATACATGCCAACCAGTTCTTTTGGTTTTCAGGATTATTGGTAAGCCATTCTTTGTCGTCGGGCGCAGTTTTGGGGTGATACAAATCTTCATACTCCGGATTACAGCCATCGTAAGAAATTCCGGCCATTGGCCCGGTTTTATCTGCTCCCCGGCTGGTCTGAAACCAGGTATAGCTTGCTCCCAAATGCTCGGAAACGCCAAAACGCAGTCCTTCTTTTTTCGCAGCATCCTGCCACAATTTTACTACATCTTTGTGTGGCCCCATGTTTACCGAATTCCAGCGGTGTATCTTCGAATTCCAAAGGAAAAAGTTATCGTGATGAGTTGCCATACTCACAAAATACTTAGCCCCAACTTTTTTATAAAGTTTCATGAGTTTCTCCGGATCCCACCGTTCGGCTTTCCACAACGGAATAATATCCTTATACCCAAATTTCGAAGGATGCCCGTAATGTTCCACATGGTATTTGTAATCAGCACTGCCCTCTTCGTACATCAGTCTGGCATACCAGTCGCCCTGACGCGGAACAGCCTGCGGCCCCCAGTGTGACCAGATACCAAATTTGGCATCCCGGAACCATTCCGGATATTGGTATTGTTTAAACGAATCGAGCGTTGGCTCAAACTTTTGTGCGGCTGAATGCAGTGACCCCAGAAGCATCAAAAAACAAACAAGGGCTAATCCTAAATTTCCGGCACGTGTTCTCATAGTTCTTTCAGTTTAGGGTTATTAATCAGTTAACAATCTCTGTTTCAAATCAAAACTCGGCCAATATTTTCATGACCTGTCCTGGATTTTTGGCCCATTCCTTAACTGCCTCCGCTGCTTTTTCCGGAGCAACAACGGCTGTTATCATCTCATCAAGCGGGAACTTCCCTTTCTTGAGATAGCCGATTACCGCTTCAAAATCGGCCGGTGTCGCATTGCGGGCGCCCATCACATCCATTTCTTTCTGCACCCATAGTTTGGTTGCAAAGCTGACGTCGCTTTTAGCGTAGCCAATACACACCACCCGCCCGGCAAAGGCAACCTCTTCAATGGCTGCCTGGTAGGTGACCGGGTTGCCGGCCGCTTCGATAACGACATCCGGGCCGTGTCCATCGGTGATTTCCTTCAGGGATTCGTGCAGGTTGGCCGTTTTTGAGTTGATGGTAAATGTGGCACCTATTTGTCTGGCCAGTTCCAGTTTTTTATCGTCAATATCAACCGCAATAACTTTAGCCCCGCGCAGTGCAGCCCGGATAACCGCACCCGCCCCGATCATACCGCATCCAAATACGAGCACGGTGTCAATATCAGTTACCCGTCCGCGGTCGATGGCGTGAAATCCAACCGTCAACGGTTCGACCATGGCAAGCTCTTTAGCCGATAACTCCTCGTCGGATATGATTTTTTGCCACGGAACGGCAATGTATTCCTGCATGGCGCCATCGCGCTGGACACCCAATGTCTGGTTGAACTGGCACGCATTGAACCGCCCTTTTTTACACGACGAACACTGTCCGCAATTGGTATACGGCACAACTGTTACAGCCTGCCCTTTTTTGAAATTTTGCGGAACTTCTTCTCCGGTTGATTCGATAATCGCCGAAATCTCGTGCCCCGGCACCCGGGGATACTGCACCATCGGATTCTTCCCGAGAAATGTACTCAGGTCCGACCCACAGAACCCGACATATTTAATTTTCAGTAGTACTTCGTTTTTTCCCACGACAGGCATTGGCCGGTCGGTAACCTGAATGCTTTCAGGCGTATTAATTTGAATAGCTTTCATAAACAATTACTTTTTATCTCATAAACCATAAATCCGTATGGCATTCCCTCCCATTATTTTTTCAATTTCATTGGCCGAAAAAGCGGATATATTTTTCAGCACCAAGTTTGCCCAGGCTTTATACGTGGTTGCAACCAGACAGACTGGCCAATCCGATCCAAACAACAGCCGTTCGGGTCCGAATGCTTCAACAACCACGTCGAAATATGGCTGAAGTTGTTCCGGGGTCCATTTCTGATAATCAGCCTCGGTTACCATCCCTGAAATCTTGCAGGCCACATTCCCGCGTTTTGCCAGTTCTCGGATGTTTTCCATCCAAGGTGAAAGCTCGTTGTCGCCAATCTTCGGTTTCGCAATATGGTCTAAAACAAACTGCTGCTCCGGATGCTGATCGACAAACCGGATCGTTTGCGGGAGCTGGCGTTCGAAAATCAGGATGTCGTAAACGAGGTGGTAATTTTTTAGCCGCGAAATCCCGAGGTTAAAATCTTTCCGGAGGATAAAATCCGGATCAGGTTCGCCCTGCACCACATGGCGGACAGCTTTCAGGTATTTTTCTCCAGAAAACTGATCGAGGTGTTTTTCCACATCGGGCTCAACTAAAGGGACCCAGCCGACTACCCCTTTAATAAACTCGTATTGCCGGGCTAAACCGAGCAGCCATTTCGTTTCTTTAAGCGTTTGGCGGGCCTGCACCGACACGACGCCGTCAATCCCGGCTTCGCGAATGGTTTGTTTCAGTTGCTCCGGAAGAAAATCCTTCCGGATGGCTTTCATAGATTCGTCGATCCAGTCGAACTCTTCATCGGTATAATGCCAGAAATGATGATGCGAATCAATTCTCATGGGAGGTATGCAAAATGGTTCCCGATAATATTTTTTGCTTTCAGTTCGGCCCAAAATTCGGCCGGTATTTCCAGCTCCAGAACTTCAACATTGTGGTTGATGCGCGAGGGTTTGCTGGGGTTCAGCGCTACGGCGCATACCTGGGGCATGGCCAGCGCAAATTTCAGGCAGGCATCGCCAGGCGAAATCCCATATTTATAGCAGGCTCCGAAGAACGTTTCGCGCCAAGCCAGCAAGCGTTGGTCTTCCGGAGAAGCCGGATCGATTTTACGGTAATCAAAAAACTCGCCCCCGGTTAAAAAGCCGGCATTGAAAATAGCCGAATTGATTATGCCGACGCCTTCGCGGCCGAGCCGTTCGACAAACTCAATAATTTCAGGCGGATGATGATAGATGGTCAGTTTGTTGGCGAACATGACCCAGTCGAATTTTACATGTTCGTAAAGTTGTTTGATGGTCAACCAATCTTTTGCCCCTACCCCGACGGCTTTTACTTCCCCTTTTTCTTTCAATTCGAAAAGGGCCTTATAGGCATCCAGAATGTCGTTTATCCGTTTCTCCCGGTCTTTTGCATCTTTGGCGGCAAATAAATATTCGTCCGGATCATGGACCGATACAACCTGTGGTTTATAATAACCACCCAGCAGTTCGCAGCCTTGTTCCCAGCATTCAAGAATTCCGGAGTAACTGATTTTCTGGACGGCATCGTTTTTCAGGTTTGCCCAAGCCCCGGGTTCAAAAGTTGGTTCGTCGGTTGTTAACGGGACTCGGTACCAGCCCAGCTTGTTGCTGATCAGGATGTCGTCTTTGCCGACCCCGAGAATTTTTAAACCCTGACCGATAACTTCGAGCGCCAGCCCTGCCCCGTATTTCCCGGCCGAATCGATCATGGGGGCCGTTCCGGAAACCTCGAACCATTTTTTCATGATTTCCAGCTTGGTTTCGAAAGGCAATTCCTGATAAAGGTTTCCCATGAAACTGGTACCGTAAATAATGCGGGGCACCGAAAGTCCGCTGTTCCCCAATTTTCTCAGATATTGGTTTTGTCCCATACGTTTTAATTTTTTCAGGCCCAGGTTTCGGGATCCGATACCTGAAATCTGATTATAGTAAGGTTGCCGAGGCTAATCCATTTTGTAAATGCGCTCCATCAATTGCCATTTTTCGTCGGCAGTTGCCTCCGAAGAGGTTTGCTGGAACTGCGATACGTAAGCTTCCCATTCGCTTTGCCTCGGTTTTTTTGCAAGCTCGGCCATGGCCGAATCGTGGTCAAAATCCGCCACGGTGTCCATGATCATGAACAGACGGTTTCCGAGCAGGTAAATTTCCATGTCGATGATACCGACCTCTTTCATTCCCTGGGTAATTTCGGGCCAGGCAGCGCCGGGGGCATGTACTTTTTTATAGTTTTCAATCAGATCCGGATCATTTTTAAGTTCCAGTGTTTTGCAGAAACGTTTATAGGCAACTGACATGATTTTTTATTTTTTTGTTTGGTTCTATTTATGAACTTTGAGTGTCCGGTAACCATAAATACCGATCACAACAAAGCAGAATAATGGCAAAATAAATGAGAAGTTTACAGCAGGCAGCCCGGCTACTTTTCCCAGATCGATGATTGCTCCCTGAAGCGGGGGCATTAAAGCACCGCCCACGATGGCCATTACCAGTCCGGCAGCTCCTAATGTGGAATCGTCACCCAAGCCTTCGAGCGCAATTCCGTAGATTGTCGGGAACATCAATGACATAAATGCTGAAATGCCAATCAGGCAGTACAACCCGCCCATACCCTGAATCAATATAGTTCCCAGCGACATCGTGAACCCACCCACCGCAAACAAGGTCAAAAGCAACCGTGAGTTCATATATTTCATTAACAAGGTACTGAAAAACCTGCTTGTAAGGAAAATTGCCATCGCAACAATATTGTAGTATTGAGCGGTAGCTTTATTGATGCCCAGGTTTTCGGCATATTGGATGATAAAAGTCCAGCACATGATCTGAGCAGCAACATAAAATACCTGGGCAATAACTCCCTCCCGGTATTTGGGGTTGGCCGCTAATCTCCGGAATGTATGCATCGGATGAATGGAATGATCCGGATTTTTTTGCACAGGCATCTTGAAAAAATAGATAATCAGGAACATTAAAATCACCACAAAACCCAGAGCTACATATGGATCGCGAATTACAGCCAAATCGTGCGTACGGATTGCCTCCTTTTCTGCAACACTCAACGTATTGAAAATCAAATTTCCTGAAGCATCTCTGACATCCGACTGCAACGCAGTCAGAATAACATTTGACGCAACAAACATTCCCAACAGCGAACCCATCGGGTTGAATGACTGGGCCAAATTAAGCCTCCGGGTCGCAGTACGTTCATCGCCCATCGACAAAATATAGGGATTGGCCGTAGTCTCAAGAAAAGCCAGGCCAAAGGTCAGGATATACAACGACCCAAGAAAAAACTCAAAAATCTGATATTTTGCCGCCGGATAAAACAAAAGTGCACCAGTTGCATAAAGTGCCAACCCCATCAGGATCCCTTTTTTGTAACTGTATTTTTTTACAAACAAAGCCGCCGGAATGGCCATAGTAGCATATCCGCCATAAAAGGCAAACTGAATGAGCGCCGCTCTGGCATTCGATATTTCCATCACTGTCCGAAAAGCTGCAACCATCGGATTTGTAATATCGTTTGCAAATCCCCACAGCGCAAAAAGGCTGGTGATTAGAATGAACGGAACCAACAGGTCCCGGGGAATGACTTTTTCTTTTGTTTTCACAGTTATGTTGTTTAGTTACTTTTTCCCATTCTTATTTCAGGACATACGACATTAAAAACAGAACGGACTTCTGCCAGGCTCAGGCAAAATTGTCTATTCAAAACTGAAAAATCAAGGCACATAAATTTCAAAAACAGCGCAAAGCTTTGCGCAAAGCTTTGCGCTCGTAAAAAACTGCTGCGAAACATTAAACTGATGCTTTTCGACAAACTGATCGGGAATAAAGTTTTAGATTTGTACAATGAACTTTTAACCGAATTTGCCGGCTAAAATGAAACGAACATGTGCTTCACGACACCCCGAGTGATGATGATAATTTTCAGCAACATGGAGTTCCATACAACCATAAAAAAACGAATTATCTATGTATGAAAAGACCCGTTTCCCTCAAAGACTTGGCTAAAGAGCTGAATGTATCTATTTCGACCGTTTCACGCGCCTTAAGAAATCATCCGGACATCAGTCCGGACATGATCTCGAAAGTCAAGAAGCTGGCATACAAATACAACTATTCGCCCAATCCCTTAGCCATGGGACTTTTACGGCAAGAAACCCGCATGATCGGGGTCATCGTTCCGGATTTGGTCACTCATTTTTATTCATCCATCATCTCCGGGATCGAGCAAGTTGCCAAGCAGCACGGTTACTACATTCTGATTGCTTCGTCGAACGAATCGTACCAAAAGGAAGTGGAATCGGTCCATAACCTGTTGCGCACCCGGGTTGAAGGCCTGATTGTTTGCTTAAGTCAGGAGACAAAAAACTACGATCACTTTAACCAGCTGATTGAAAATGACATTCCGCTGGTTTTCTTCGACCGCGTTTGCCGCACAAACGAAGTGCCCAGCGTTACGGCCGACAATGCCGAAGCTGCCCGAAAAATAATCCATCATTTTTACGAAAACGGCTTTCGGCGTATTGCTTACATAAATGGGCCCGATCATTTAAATATCTCGAAAGAGCGGTTGGCCGGCTATTTACAGGGACTGATGGAATGCCAACTCCCTGTCGACACAAATCTGCTGGTTTCTTGCAACCTAAGCCCTGACGACGCAATCCGGGCAACACGAAAACTGCTGTTGCAACCTACCCGCCCTGATGCTATTTTAGGTATTAATGATACTGTGATTTTTGCGGCCATGCAGGAAATAAAAGAGCAGGGACTGCAAATCCCTGCTGATATTGCGCTGGTTGGATTTACCGGCGAGTTTCATTCCACACTGGTCGAGCCATCGTTAACTTCAGTAATCCATCCAACGTTTGAAATCGGGAACGAGGCAGCCCGCTTGTTTTTCGAACAGGTGAAGAACCCCAAATCAACCGTCCGTCAAATCATGATGAAAACAAGCCTTGTTATACGCAACTCATCCGTGCGGTCCACATCAAATAAAATTTAGGCCAAACTAAACCAGCCCCTGAGCCAACATCGAATTGGCCACTTTAACAAACCCGGCAATATTGGCTCCCTTCACGTAATTAATTGATCCGTCTTTCTCTTTTCCGTGTTTAATACACATTTCATGAATATTGTGCATAATGGTGCGCAAACGGGCATCAACTTCCTCGCGCGTCCAGTTCAAACGCATGCTGTTCTGGGTCATTTCCAGCCCCGAAACAGCAACACCTCCGGCGTTCGCGGCTTTCCCGGGGGCATACAATATTTTTGAACCCAAAAACAGGTGTGTTGCTTCAAGGGTGCTTGGCATGTTTGCCCCTTCTGCAATAACAAAACAGCCGTTCGATAACAGTTGCTGTGCATCCGCCCCACTTATTTCATTCTCGGTGGCACAGGGCATGGCAATGTCGCACGGGACCGACCAAGGCCGTTTGCCTTCGAAATATTCGCATCCGTACTTTTCGGCATATTCCCGGATGCGGCCCCGGTGCACATTCTTCAGCTCCATAATAAAATTGAGTTTTTCGCGGTCGATACCATCTTTATCGTATATCGCCCCTGAAGAGTCCGACATGGTTAACACTTTCCCGCCATGTTGCAAAACTTTTTCAGCCGCAAACTGGGCCACGTTTCCTGACCCGGAGATACAGACTGTTTTCCCGGACAAAGTCTCGTTACGGGTTTGCAGCATTTCCTCGGCAAAATAAACAACACCATACCCGGTTGCTTCCGGACGGATCAGGCTACCGCCCCATTCAATACCTTTACCGGTCAGCACGCCGGTAAACTCGTTCCGGATGCGCTTATACTGGCCAAACAGGAACCCGATTTCACGGCCCCCAACACCGATATCTCCGGCCGGGACATCGGTATAAGCGCCTATATGGCGTTGAAGTTCGGTCATAAAGCTTTGGCAGAAACGCATCACCTCGGCATCGGTTTTATCTTTCGGGTCGAAGTCCGATCCGCCTTTCCCGCCACCCATCGGCAAGCTGGTCAGGCTGTTTTTCAAAACCTGCTCAAAAGCCAGGAATTTCAGGATACTTAAATTGACAGTCGGATGAAAGCGTAATCCACCTTTATAAGGACCAATAGCCGAATTCATCTCAATCCGGTAACCACGGTTTACCTGAACTTCTCCCCTGTCGTCGTGCCAGGGGACCCGGAATATAATAACACGTTCCGGTTCAACCAGCCGTTCCAGGATTTTTGCTTTCAGATATTTCGGATTTTCGAGAAGAAACGGGGCCAACGTTTCGACGACCTCGTGCACAGCCTGATGAAATTCGGCCTGATTGGGATCTTTGGCTTTAATATAAGCCAAAAAACCGGCAACTAATTGTTCTGGATTTTTAGGGTACATAGCGGTTATTTTTTATATATAAGTTCGTGAAAAATAGGGTCATTTACAAACTATTGCTCAGCAAGCTATATACCCCCACTGCCGGGAACAACAAACCAGGCAGAGAACCCAAACCATCACTGCAACCCAATGCCGGATTGCTCAAATTATCGTACTTTTGCCCGGAATTAATAATCGAAATTATGAAGAAAGCAGAAATTCATACCGCCAAAGGTGTGATGAAAGTAAACTTTTACGAAAAAGACGCACCAGGAACTGTTGCCAACTTTATCAAACTGGCTAAAGAAGGGTTTTATGACGGGCTGACATTTCACCGGGTTATTCCTGATTTTGTCATCCAGGGAGGTTGTCCGCTTGGCACCGGAGTTGGCGGGCCTGGCTATACCATCAAATGCGAGCTGGATGGAGGAAACCAATATCACGACCGCGGCGTTTTGTCGATGGCCCATGCCGGGCGCGACACGGGCGGTTCGCAATTCTTTATCTGTCACAACCGGAAGAATACGGCACATCTCGATCGTCGCCACACTTGCTTCGGGAAAGTTTACGAAGGCCTCGAAGTTATTGATGCCATTCGTCAGGGTGATGTTATCGAGAAGATAATTATTATCGAAGAATAGCGTAAATTGCATATCGGGTGACAAAACTTACTGCCACCCGATAATGCAACACACAACATGAGCGATGAAAGTGCAATTCTTTCGATGATACAATCAATTCGTGAAAACCGAAGGTTAATTCACAAACAGAAAAATCGGCCTACCCAAGAAGTCTTGAGCAACGACTCGTTCCATTATCACGAGTTGCATTTCAGGGAAAGCTCGCCGGAAGAAACAAAAAAGCTGAAAGAACGCCTGATCCATGAGATGAAATTGAACCAGCAGGTTCAGTATATTCTTCTGGCAATTGCCATTATTTCGGCTTTTTTATTTTTGTATTTAATTCTACTTTAACACATTTAAATTTTTAGATATGAGCTGTTTATGTCTCGTTGTCTGATAAGGTGTCGATTGTACATTTGGTCAAAGAATTGTTCTTCGGTCATTTCTTTATAAAGTTTAAAAACGAACCACTT
>JAJUGZ010000109.1 GCA_029265715.1 Bacteroidota bacterium | reverse complement strand
GAGTTCACCGCATCATCCTTGCAAACAAAACTTGCATTTTGAAGGGGGGGTGACTTTTGAAATAAAAATAATAATGATTGACTACCAGAAAATTAGAAGACAATATCTTCAGAATTTTAGATTAGTCGGATAATAGTGATAAAAATTGTATCCGCAATAACCGGGCTTTTCTGTCTTTCTTTTAATTCTTCTGTAACCCGATTTAATTTAAATTTGATTCCAGAAATGCTAATTTTTAAAAGCTATGTCGATCGGAAGGTTTATTTTCCTGCTTGCGTTGATCTTTCCTTTTGGAATGTTTGCACAAAAATCAGAACCAATTTCAGATGAATCGAAAGTTCCGGCCTATGAGCTGCCCGAGGTGTTAAAAACTTTTAGCGGGAGGACGGTAAAAAATGTGAAAACCTGGGAGAAAAAAAGGCGCCCCGAGATATTATCGGTGTTCGAAAACCAGGTATATGGCAAGGTTCCTGGCGAATTAAAAATTTCGGACGTGGAGATGTTGGAACAGGATTCGGATGCGTTTGGCGGATTGGCTATCCGCAAACAATTGGCGTTGGTTTTCCGGAACAATGGCAAAACGCTCCGCGCCGAAGTATTGATGTACCTGCCCAAAAGCGATTCGAAAGTTCCGGTTTTCCTGTCGTATAATTTTCTGGGAAACCATACCGTGTGCGATGATCCTCATATCAGGCTGACCGAATCATGGGTTCCCGATCAGCCGGCGTATGGGATTATTAATAACCAGGTAACCGAGCAATCCAGAGGAGTAGATTCGAACCGTTGGCCGATTGAGCGGATTTTAAAAGCCGGATACGGGATTGTTACCATGTACTATGGCGATATTGATCCGGATAAGAATGATTTTTCCGATGGCATTCATCCCTTTTTTTATACTGGGAACCAACAAAAGCCGCGGCTTAACGAATGGGGTTCCTTGTCGGCTTGGGGCTGGGGCCTTTCGCGTATTTTGGATTATCTGGAAACCGATCCGCAAGTCGATGCCCATCGGGTAGCCGTCATGGGGTTTTCGCGCTTAGGAAAAGCAGCTGTTTGGGCAGGCGCTCAGGATGTTCGTTTTGCCATGGTTATTTCAAATGAATCGGGTTGTGGAGGCGCTGCCTTGTCGCGTCGGAAATTTGGGGAAACACTGGCTGTTATTAACAAAAATTTTCCGCATTGGTTTTGTGATAATTTCAAGTTTTACAGCGATATGGAAAGTGCTTTGCCGGTCGATCAGCACATGTTGCTGGCCCTGGTTGCGCCACGGCCTCTTTATGTCGCTTCGGCTGAAGATGATTGGTGGTCTGATCCGAAAGGAGAGTTTCTGGCGGCAAAGTTTGCTTCGCCGGTTTACAATTTGATGGGGCTGCCGGGTTTGCCCGCGACCGATATGCCTGCCGTGAATGAGCCGGTTATGGGAACCATCGCCTATCACATCCGATCCGGAAAACACGATGTAACCGATTTTGATTGGGACCAGTATCTCAAATTTGCCGACATGTACTTAAAGAGGTAGAAAGTACCCGGTTTTCGCAGGATTGCACAGGATACAAATTTTGTCGCTTCCTGCTTTCTTTGTTAAAAGAGAATAATGTGAGCCTAAATACGGTGAAATAGCTATAAGAGCCAGAGCTCATACCAACCGGGAATGTACAAATGGCTATTCCATTCCGGTGCTAACTTGATTAAAAAAACAAAAGCTGTTACAAAAATTGTACGAACCAACATTGAAAATTTATACGGATGAAATAGCCATGTGCGCCAAAGTTCACACCAATCGAAGATGTACAAATGGCTATTCCATCTCGTTGAGAAACTAGTTTGAAAAACAGAAATAGATACGAAAATTGTAAGAAACAACTTTGAAAATTTATACGGATGAATAAAAATTATTTTTTAGCCTTCGACTTGGGGGCATCCAGTGGAAGGGCAATTTTAGGGACCCTGGCTGATGGAAAACTGGAACTTACCGAAGTCCATCGTTTTGTTAACCAGATGCAATACATCAATGGCCACTTCTTTTGGAATATTTTCAGTTTGTTTAACGAACTAAAAACCGGCTTGCGAAAGTGCATTAAAGACTTTGGCATTCAGCCCGATTCGATTGGCGTTGATACCTGGGGGGTTGACTTTGCCCACCTGAACCGTGAAGGAATGATCATCTCTTTACCATATGCTTACCGCGATTCGCGGACCGATACCTCGATGGAAGACTTGTTTCAGGTTGTACCCAAAGACGAGGTTTACATGCAAACTGGCATTCAGTTTATGCAGTTTAACAGTCTGTTCCAATTGTTCTCTATGGTCAAAGATCAGGCGTCGTTGCTCGAGATTACCGATTCGCTGTTGTTCATCCCGGATGCCCTGAATTATTTGTTCTCGGGAGTAAAAAAAGCAGAATTCTCGATTGCCAGTACAAGCCAGATGATTAAACCCGGAACCTGTGAATGGAATACTGAATTGCTTGGAAAAGCCGGGATTCCGACTTCGTTCCTCGAAGAGATTGTTTTGCCCGGAACGATCCTTGGCCAAATAAAACCGGATGTGGCGCGCGAAACAGGCAGTTCCGAAATCCCGGTGATTGCAGTTGCAGGCCACGATACGGCTTCGGCCATTGTTTCTGTTCCGGCGAAAGGCAAAAATTATGCTTATATTAGCTCCGGAACGTGGTCGCTGATGGGAATTGAAAGTGAAAGCCCGATTATTTCTGAAAAAACGCTGGAAATGAATTTTACCAACGAAGGCGGGGTAGAAGGAACCACCCGTTTTCTGAAAAATATTATGGGAATGTGGCTGATCCAGGAATGTCAGCGTATCTGGGACCTTGAAGGCCAAACCTATACCTGGCCTGAGATGGTGAACTTAAGCCGCGCGGCTGAACCGTTCAAATACCTGATTAACCCCGACGACCATACGTTCCTGAACCCGCTCAACATGCCTCAGGCGGTGGTCGATTTTTGTGTGAAAACCGGGCAGGGCGCTCCCGAAAACCACGGAGCGATTATTCGCTGTATTTACGATAGCCTTGCTCTGAAATATCGGTTCACGCTCGATCAAATTAAGAGCGTTTCCGAATTGCCCATTGAAAAAATCCATATTATCGGAGGCGGAGCAAACAACCATTTTCTGAACCAGCTTACGGCTGATGCAACCGGGCTTCCGGTAATCGCCGGCCCGACCGAGGCTACTGCCACCGGAAATATTATGATCCAGGCCAAAGCGCTGGGTTATGTTTCTTCACTCGATGAAATCCGGGAAATCATCAGCAATTCGTTTGAAGTGGTGCATTTTATTCCTTCTGACGAACTTGACTGGAATTCGGCTTACGAACGTTATCAAACGTTGAAATAGTGTAAAAATCTTTATTTGGTACGAGGGCCCGTCGAATAGGAGTTTGACGGGCTTTTTATAATAGTCCGGCTATTTCGGTCAATTCGGCGACTTTATCCTGATAACCCAATTCCTGATAAGCAAAAATCAAACTTTCGAGCAACTTGCGCACCATGGTCTTGTCGCTGCAGGGTTCATCGAAAGTCTGGGTGCTGATATGTTCATTTTTCTTCAGGAAAAACTCAATTTCCTTGCGCCCGATAATGGCTCCTTTATTGGCCGGGTTAATGTAAAACAAGACCGGTGAAACAACCTTGTTTTTCGATATTTTAATGCGGTATTCCGGGTCGATGAACGCCAACAACGGATTTTTGGGGAAATCGATAAAAAACACAGGCAGGCTGATGGCCCTTGCCACCAAGGCGTATAAAATCGAGAGTGATACCGGGTTTCCTTTTTTTGATTCAAGCACTTGGTTAATAAAGCAGTTTTGTGGAGAGCTTAGGTTTGAATGGTTGATGGAGAACTTCAGTACGTCGTAGAATACATAGTTTAATACGGTGATTTTTTCGAGTGATGTCATCTGGTTCGTGATCTGGGCTTTAGCCTGAGTGGCAATTTCATCAATTTGCATCTGAATGATTTTGCGTTTCAGATCAGGGTATTGATAGCGCGAGATCAGGAAAAAACCGTCGAACAAATCAATTTGTTCCTGCTTAGCCCAGTTCCTAATTTTGTTTTTGGTGTCGTTGAGCTGAATTTGCTGAATGAGGTTTTCGATCCGGTTTTGTAGAAATTCATCCAGTGTCGTTTCCCAAATATGTTCCAGTTCGGAAACAATAGACGCATCCTCCTTCATGATTTCGGACTGGACCATGCTGAAGACCGTTTCGTCCGGATCGTCAAGCAGGGCAATCAGCGCCTGGAGTTTCTTATCGTCCATTCTTCCCGGGTATTAATTACGTTTAGCTCGTCAATTTATTAAGCACATATTTAATCAAATTCTCCATAAAAATGTGATAGCTGCCATTTGCATTTTTTTCGATCCGGTTGGCAATAATCAGGCATACGGTGAGGGCTTCATGTCCCATCAGGGCCGATAGCCCGTAAATGGCCGAACACTCCATTTCGAAATTGGTGATGGCGTGTCCTTCATATCGAAATTGTTCAATTTTCTGGTTTAACAGCGGATCGGCCAGCGATAACCGTAAAACCCGGCCTTGCGGGCCATAGAAACCCGGAGCCGAGATGGTTACGCCAATCTGAATATCAGGGCCCTGCATTTTTTCTAACAACGAAGGCGAGCAATCAACCACATATGGCGAAGTGAGTTGCGGGTTCCAATTGACGTATTGAGTGAAAGCTTCTTCGAACCCAAGATCCGAAATCTCGTTCCGACGGGCGTAGAAATTCAAAAGTCCGTCGAACCCGATTGCTTTTCCTGAAATGACATACGAATTGACCGGCAGATAGTCCTGAAGGCCGCCCGAAGTGCCAATACGCACAATCTGAAGCTTACGAAATACCGGCCTTATTTCGCGGTTTGTAAAATCGATGTTGGCCAGTGCGTCCAATTCGTTTACCACAATATCGATGTTGTCGGTCCCAATGCCGGTCGATATTACAGTAAAGCGTTGGTTGTTGTAGTTGCCTGTAACCGACACAAATTCACGGTTTTGTATCTCGCACTCGATGTGCTGGAAATTGGCGGTTACGGTTTTTACCCGACCCGGATCGCCAACCAGAATAACTCGGTCGGCCAGTTGTTCCGGTTTCAGGTGGAGGTGGAAAATGCTTCCATCCGGATTTATGATTAATTCTGAAGACGGTATCATGTTTTCTGATTTTCTCGAGACCTAAACTAATTAAAACCACTGAAAGAACCATTTGTTTTTGTTAAAAATGATTTGCCGGGTTGGTAAATTCTGATATTTGACCGGAATAATATAACTTTAACGTGAGTTCGGTGTAAGTGATTAAAGAGGATGTCACAGTTATTATTGATCCGTGTTAACCCATCCTCCAGCTTGTTGCGTTCGCTTTACCTCTTCCTACGGGTTAGAGATAGGAGGAGCCCGGCATTGGCGGACGAGGGATGGGGTGAGTTTACCATTCGGCAATAAGTTTATTTTACAGCCAATAAAACATGATGATATTGAGTTTGTTGTGCTTGTTTGTCAGATCGAATTTGCGTTAACTTCAAAAAGCTTAATTTACCACTATCAAAAACTTAAAATCTGAAAAATGATGAACAAACCATTCCCTCCGATGAATTTCAAATTGACCTATTTAATTGCCGGTGTTATCGTTTTAATTCTTCTGCTTGTATTTGGCAGCAGCATGTTCCGGACTTTACAGCCGGGAGAACGGGGAGTTATTTTCAGGCCATTTACCACTGGTCTGGATAAAGAGCATATCTATCTGCCCGGATTTCATATTATTGCCCCATGGAACGACCTGACCGTGTATGATGTGAAAGAACAGCAGCGCGAAGAAACAATGGACGTGCTGGATAAAAACGGTCTGTCGCTGAATGTAGATGTTTCTGTCCGGTTTAATCCGATTTACGATCGGGTGGGATACCTGCACGAAATTTTCGGGGTAAAATATATCGATCAGTTAATTGTTCCGGAGGTTCGCTCGTTGGTCAGGCAGGTTGCGGGTCGTTACACGGCCGAGGAAATTTACTCGACCAAACGCAGCGAAGTGGAAGCTTCGATAATTAATGAAACAAAGGCTGTGTTGCAGAAGAATAACATCGAGATGCGGGCTTTGCTGATTCGTTCGATCAACCTTCCGCAGCAGATTAAAACAGCAATCGAAAACAAATTGCAGCAGGAACAGGAAGCGCTGGCTTATACCTTCAGGCTCGAAAAGGAGAAAGCCGAGGCCGAACGTCGCCGCATCGAGGCCGACGGGATTGCCAATTATAACCGGATTATCAATGCCAGTCTGACCGAACAAATTTTGCGGCAGCGGGGCATTGAAGCAACGATGGAATTGGCTAAATCGCCGAATTCCAAAGTGGTGGTGGTCGGTTCGGGGAAAGATGGGTTGCCGCTGATTTTGGGAAATTAGATCGGGAGAGACGTGTTTCGGATCCAATAAATCACACGTATATTTGCAGGAAGCCGGGCTTGCCGGCTTTTAAAAATTTCAGGAATATGCGGAAAATTAAAAATATTCATCTGAAAGACGATCCGGAAAAATATCGGTGTTTTGGGTGTTCACCCCACAATCATCAGGGACTAAAACTTGAGTTTTGGGAAGACGGGGATGAACTGGTATCGTACTGGGAGCCGAAAGCGTACTTGCAAAGTTATCCCGACGTTGTGCATGGCGGTATCCAGGCAACGTTGATGGACGAGATTGCCGGCTGGGTTGTGTATGTGAAATGTGGAACGGTTGGCGTGACGGCCGATTTTTCGGTGAAGTTTAAACGTCCGCTGGCTTCCAATAAAGGGCAAATCACGGTACGGGCCAGACTGCTGGAGCAAAATAAGCGGCTGGCAACAATTTCGGCCTGGTTACTTGACCCCGATGGAAACGTCTGTTCGGAAGCCAGCCTGCGTTATTTTCTGATGAATGAGCAGCAAGCCCGCGAAAACTATAATTATCCGGGAGTTGGGGCCTTTTTTGATCCGGAAGAAATTGAGGCCGATTAACTTTCAGGAAGTTATTTCTCTGATAACTTCTTCGATGGTCGGGTACTGAAATTGGAAATTTTGGGTTGACAGACGTCTGGGAATTGCAATGGGGCCGGTGCTGATTACGGTTGCCGCTTTCCCAAAAATCAGTTTCAGGACAAAGATCGGAATAACCATAACGGCCGGCCTTTTTAACGCTTTTCCCAGGGCTTTTGTGAACTGCTTGTTGGTGGCCGGGACGGGGGCAGTCAGGTTGTATGTGCCCGAAAACTGATTGTCGGTTAAACTGAGGACGAACGCATTGACAACGTCGTCGATATGCACAAACGGGAAGGGCTGTTGCCCGTTGCCAATTCGGCCCCCTAAGCTATTCATGAACGGGAGCCTCATGTGTCGGTAAATTTGTGAGTCTTTGCCCAGCACAACACCCAGGCGAAATATAACCCTCCGAACTCCGGCGACCAGTTGGGCCGAGGCGCTTTCCCAATCTTTGACCACCGATGCCAGAAAATCGCCGCCCCAGTCATCGCTGTTTTCGTCGTGTGTTTTTCCGGGGCTGTAAATGCCAACAGCCGAGGCTGAAATGAAGATTTTCGGTCGTTTTTCTGCCGGAAGGTTATTGATGGCCCTGACTATGTTTTGGGTGACCAGCACTCTGCTATTGTATATATCTTGCTTATTTTGGGTAGTCCACCGTCTGAGAATGGGTGATCCGGCCAGGTTAATAACGGCATCAACTTTCGAAAGCAACTCGGCGAGCTTATTCGTGTTTTCATATAACAATGTTCGTTGCACCGGAAAGACTTCGTGCCCGGAATTCAGGATTTTTTGACACAGGGTTTGCCCGATATAGCCGCTTGAACCAGTAATTGCGATGATCATGTTATGCAGTGGTTAATGTCAGGAAACCAAAAATAGTGACAAAAAGTTTTATTTTAAATGGTATATTTTCGGGGGAGTGCAACTTTATGGATTATTTTTGAGGGACGAAATTCCGACTTATGGCGAAGAAACAAAGTGCATCAACCTCTAAACCTAAATCATCAGTAAAAAAGCCTGTTCCCCGGAAGGGTAGCAGTAAAAAATCGTTAGGCTACCGAATGTTCCTGTTTTTTCTGAAAGCATTTGTAGCCGGGGCCTTGCTGTTTTTTCTGTTTTTTCTGGTTGTTTACCTCGGATTTACAGGGCCGGTCCCTTCGAAAGACGAATTGATGAATATCCGGAACCCGGTTGCTTCGGAAGTTTTATCGGCCGACGGCAAATTATTGGGCCGGTATTACATCGAAAACCGGAGCAATGTCAGGTTTGAGGAGATTTCGCCCAATGTGATCAATGCGTTGATCGCAACGGAAGATTCCCGTTTTTATCAGCATCGGGGAATTGACGAAATTGCCTTGATGCGCGTCTTTTTTAAGTCGATTTTATTGCAGGACCGTAGTGCGGGAGGTGGGAGTACCCTGAGCCAGCAAATTGCAAAAAACCTGTTTCACCGGAAATATTTCGGGCCATTTACCATGCCGGTCAATAAAATCAGGGAAGCTATTATTGCCTACCGGCTCGAACGGGTATACACCAAAGAAGAAATCCTGACTTTATACCTGAACACAGTGCCGTTTGCCGAGAATACATTTGGTATCGAAGTGGCTTCGGAACGCTTTTTCAGTAAAAAGCCAATCGATCTGACGGTTCCCGAAGCTGCAACCCTTGTTGGCATGCTAAAAGCGTCGAACAGTTATAATCCACGGAAAAATCCCGAGCGTTCGCTCGAACGCCGCAATACGGTGATCGACCAGATGGCCAAGTACAAATATCTGGAAGAAACAGAAGCTGAACATTATAAATCGATGCCGCTGATGTTGAGCTACCAGCTTATCAATTACAGCCAGGGGCCGGCGCCCTACCTGATGGAACGGTTGCGCCCCCAGTTGCTGGAGTGGTGTAGCTCGCATACCAAAGCAGATGGAACGCCTTATAATTTGTACACCGATGGGCTGAAAATTTATACCACGATTAATTACGACATGCAGGTTACAGCCGAGAAAGCAATAGAGGAGCAGATGGCTAAATTGCAGGACGTATTTGATGAACATTGGGGGGGGAAAGATCCGTGGGGAAACGATAAATCGGTACTCGACCGGGCCATGAAACGTTCGGACCGTTACCGGAAACTAAAAGAGCAGGGGGCCACTGATGCCCGTATCCGTGAAGTTTTTAATACCGAGACACAAATTACGGCGTTTGGGTGGAAAGGGACATCGGAAGTTAGCATGACGCCGATGGATTCGCTAAAACACTATCTGAAATTCCTGAATGCGGGCTTTCTGGCGATGGATCCACGAAACGGTGAACTAAAGGCATATATCGGGGGGATTGATTTCCGCTTCTTCAAATACGATCATGTTTTGTCTGCGCGCCAGATCGGGTCAACATTTAAACCGATTGTTTATCTGGCGGCGCTTGAAGGGGGTATGTCGCCTGATAAATATTTTCCCAACGAGCAAAAAGTTTACGAGGAGTACGACAACTGGTCGCCCAAAAACTCGCACGATAATTACGGCGGATATTATTCAATGGAAGGAGCTTTGTCTCAATCAATAAACACCATAGCCGTCGATGTGTTGATGCAGTCGGGGATTGAAAATGTGGTAGGTCTGGCACACCGAATGGGGATAACCGCTGATCTTCCGGAATATCCTTCGCTGGCGCTGGGTGTTGCTTCCATTTCGCTTCAGGAAATGCTTTGTGCATACTCGTGCATGGCCAACGGCGGTAAAAAAGTCGACCCATACTTTTTGGTCGGAATTAAAGACGCCAATGGGAATGAGCTCGAAATGTTCCCGAATAATCAGAGTTACGATCAGGTGGCCGATGCAGAAAACTGTCGGATTATGACGCGCATGCTTGAATCGGTCATCAATAACGGCACCGGGCACGCCATTCGTGATACCTGGGGCATAACAGGCGAATTTGCCGGAAAGACGGGGACTACCCAAAATCAGGTTGATGGCTGGTTTATCGGGATGACCCCTCAGCTGGTTTTTGGCTCGTGGGTGGGGGGCGAAGATCAAACCGTCCGGTTCCGGACAATCAATTATGGGCAGGGCGCTTACATGGCCTTGCCAATTGTCGGCCGTTTTTACAGTTCGATTTGCCAGATGTCCAAATTCAGGGATATTACCAACAGCTATTTTGATTTACCATCAGAAGACAACTTGGTAAAACTGGATATTCCGCCATATCGCGAAATTCTGGAAGTTGAACATCGTGGCTTCAGCATCGGTTCGATATTTGGCCACAAGGATGACAAGAAAGATCAGCCGGAGGTAAGAGAACAGAAGCAACCAGAATCTGAACAGGTTCAAGACCAGGAAAATAAAGAGGATGATAAAAAGAAACTCTGGAAAAGCATAAAGAATATTTTCAGGAAAAAGGACAAATAACGAAATGTTACGTGTTCTTAATATATGTCAGATATAACCTTTTCTTTAAAAAATGGTAAACCTGAAATAGTATTTTCGTGCCCGAAAAATTTAATGCAACCGATTGTCGGGCGCGGAAGCCTGTCGGTTCGAAGAAAATTGGATTATGAAGAAGGATAAAGTGGTTTCCTGGAGGTTCTCAAGGCTTTCGGAACGAAATTTTATTTACTTGCTAAGTTTAGCCGTTGGTATTGTAACTGGTTTTGCGGCTTTGATCCTGAAAAATTTGCTTTATTATGTGAGTCACTTTCTGACGAGTCATTTCAAAGAATCGACCGAGAGTTTTTGGTACCTGGCTTATCCGATGATCGGGATCCTGATTACGGTCCTGATCCTGAAATATATTGTAAAAGACGATATTAGCCACGGGGTCACGAAAATCCTGAAAGCTATTTCGATGAAAGCCGGCTTTATTAAAGCCCACAATATGTTTTCGTCGATGATTACCAGTAGCTTTACCATCGGTTTTGGCGGATCGGTAGGAGCCGAGGCCCCGGTTGTATTGACTGGCGCGTCGATTGGCGCCAACCTCGCACATTTGTTCAAGCTCGACCCGAACCAGATCCGGTTGTTGATTGGCTGCGGCGCAACCGGGGCTATTGCCGGTATTTTCAAAGCGCCGATTGCGGGCGTGGTATTTACCCTCGAAGTGCTGATGCTCGATCTGACCATGGGATCGCTGATCCCCTTGTTGATTTCAGGAATTACCGCTGCAACGCTGGCCTATTATTTCATGGGCGACTCGGTGATGTTTAACTTTACGCTGGAAAAAAGCTTTGACTCAGGGAATGTTCCGTATTACATTATTTTAGGAATCTTTTCCGGATTGCTTTCGTTGTATTTTACCCGGACAAACCTTTATCTTGAAGGACTTTTCAGGAAGATATCGAATGCTTACATAAAATTATTGATCGGAGGTGTTTTGCTGGGCGTTTTAATCTTCATTTTTCCATCGCTTTGGGGCGAAGGTTATGAGTCGATCAATAAAATATTCAATGGGTTGGGGCCCGATTTGCTCAATAACTCGATTTTTTTCAATGTAAAAACCGATCCGTATTATTTGCTGGCAATTCTTGTTTTGATTTTGTTTTTTAAAGTTATTGCCATGACAGCAACTACCGGGAGCGGCGGGGTGGGCGGTATTTTTGCCCCATCGTTGTTTATGGGGGCTGTCGGAGGTTATTTTGTGGCCTTGTTCCTGAATACTTTTTTCGGACTACACCTTCCGGAGGCCAATTTTGCTTTGGCCGGAATGGGCGCTTTGATGGCGGGTGTTATGCATGCCCCTCTGCTTGGAATTTTCCTGATTGCCGAGATTACCGGTGGCTATCAGATGTTTTTCCCTCTGATCATATCGGCAACGGTGGCCTATCTGACCATCACCCGGTTTGAACCACACTCGATCTATGCAAAACGGCTGGCCGAAGCCGGTGAACTGATTACCCACGACAAAGACAAGGCTGCCCTGCATTTTATGGATGTAAAAGAACTGATTGAAACCGACTTTGCTGTCCTGACCCCTGATTTGACATTGGGACAAATGACCGATTATATTGCCAAATCAAAACGAGATCTGTTCCCGGTGGTAGACGAAAATGGCATGATGAAAGGAATGATTAAACTGAACGACATTCGCAACCTGATCTTTGAACAGGATCTTTACGATAAAATCTTTGTCCACGAGTTGATGTATATGCCTGAATTCTTTATTTCGACGCGCGACTCAATGGAAGCAATTGTTGAGAAATTTGAATCGTGTGGCCGGTTTAACCTGGCGGTGATCGACGATGGGAAATACATCGGGTTTATTTCGCGTGCACGGGTTTTCTCTGTTTATCGCGAGACTTTAGCCGATTTGACACACGAGTAATGTAGAATGAGAGAAATTGTAATTGCTCAGTTACGATAAAAGCAGCATGACACATATCTCGATAAACGAGTTATGGTTAAAAGATAGACCTAACTCCCGGTATTTTATTTCCGTTCTACCCGGGTGATATAACCTTTTGATGCCATTTTTTCTTTGTCCGGTTTTTTCTGAAATAGCTTTCGATATACGAAAAGATAAGTTCCCTGTAAGGCTCCATGCTTTGTTTTCGTTTGCGGATGTAGTCAAAGCTGAACGGTGAAAATGGTTCTGTTTCCTGAAGGTATTTGTCTGAAAATGCATCCGGAAATTGAGCGATAGCTTCAATGATGAACAAATCCATGCTTTTTCGCATCAGCGCTTTGAAAATGCCGTTACAAGGGCTTTTAAAGAACGGGAGGCTTTTCATTACCTCATCGCCAAACCAGTAGGTTTTATTTACCAAACAATCCAGGTCCCCTTTCCTAATCTGATCCGAGAAAACGGTTCTGATCGGGCCATTCAAATCGTCTTTGGCATCCTGAATGTCATCAAGTAGTTGCAGGTAAGCCCCGTATCCATATAAGAAGTGCTGTTCCAGGTCGGTCAGGTCGCCGGCAACCAGATATCCGTCGGCAATGACCGATGCGCCCCCTTTGTTCAGGCATATTTTCAGAACTTCATCACCGCTCAGGGGATGGCCGGGGCCAACCAGGTTCATGCTCTCTGTTTGTGCCCGGTGGATGTCGAGCAGGCTTTCGTAAACTTTCGGAAAATTGTGCCTGGGGTAATACGCTTCGATCATTTCGACCAGGGCAAATATCGATTGTTCGGTAGCGTTTCCCGGAGAACTGGTTGTTCCGGCCAGACGGGCATAAAACCGTTGGCTGAATTCTTGTTTTTCATGGTTCGAAATACCGGGGTTATCGATAAAATTACACTATTATCCGACTAATCTAAAATTCTGAAGATATTGTCTTCTAATTTTCTGGTAGTCAGTCATTATTGTTTTTATTTCAAAAGTCACCCCCCCTTCAAAATGCAAGTTTTGTTTGCAAGGATGATGCGGTGAACT
>JAJUGZ010000145.1 GCA_029265715.1 Bacteroidota bacterium | reverse complement strand
TGTCCATTAATCAACAAAAAATAACATAAAACACTGATTATGTGTGCTTTATAAAAAAACAACAAGAAGCATGGCCCAGCCTTAGGCAACAAAGACGTCAACTATAGACAGAGAAAAAGGGGTTTTTAGAGATGCCCTTATATATTTCGGCACTATTGCCGCTTAAAATTTAACGGAGTATTGTTATAACAATCAAATCTATCTTTGGAGCAACCGGCTTCGATGAAAACACCGATTGATTTGTTTACTGACGATAAATTTGTCGCCTTTATTTCGTATACTTACGGCGATTTTAACACACCGGAACAGGTAAAAAAATTCCGGCGAAAACCCAACAACAATGAAACGCAGACATTTTGTACAATCTCTGGCTATAGGGACTTTGGCCGGCAGTATCAGCGCGACTGAAACCGCACATGCCATGGTTATTCCCGAAAAACCAGCAAGTACACGCGACTTCTGGATTGAAACTTTGGTAAAAATTGCCGACCCGGTTCTCATATCGGTTAGCCGAGGAAAACTAAAAGAGCGCATGCCCGTCGAGTGCAAACCGGGCAGCGAAGAATCGCGCAAAAAAGTAAGCCACCTCGAAGCTGTCGGGCGCCTGATGTGCGGCATCGCGCCTTGGCTTGAGCTGGGCCCGGGCGAAGATACGGAAGGAAGGCTGAGGGCAAAATACATTCAGTTTGCCGTTAACGGAATTGCAAACATCACCAACCCATCGTCTCCTGATTTCCTGAATTTTACAGAAGGAGGACAACCTCTGGTCGATGCCGCTTTTCTGGCCCATGCGCTTTTGAGGTCTCCCCGTCAATTATGGGGAAACCTCACCCCGGAAGCTCAAACCAATGTAATTGCGGCCTTCAAATCATCCCGGGTCATCAAACCCTACATGAGCAACTGGTTGCTTTTTTCGGCGATGGTCGAAATTGCACTCCTGAAATTTACCGGCGAATGCAACATGGAACCGGTTACCTTTGCACTCGACAAACATTTTGAATGGTACAAAGGCGACGGCATGTACGGCGACGGGCCCGAATTCCACTTCGATTATTACAACAGTTTCGTCATACAGCCCATGATGCTCGATATCCTGAACGTTTTGTCGGCTAAAGACCCGGCCTGGCAGGAAAAATACGAACGCCAACTGAAAATCTCGGCCCGATATGCCGAAATACAGGAACGGCTTATCTCGCCCGAAGCAACTTTCCCGGCCATTGGTCGCTCGCTCCCCTACCGGTTCGGGGCGTTCCAGTTATTGTCGCAAATGGCCTTGTGGGAGAAACTTCCGGAGAGCGTGAAACCCGAACAGGTTCGCTGTGCACTGACTGCCGTTATAAAACGACAGATTGCCGCGCCCAATACATTCAACAAAGACGGCTGGTTACAAATTGGATTTTACGGGCACCAACCCGATATCGCCGAATCATACATTTCCACAGGTAGTCTGTACCTCTGCTCGGCCGTATTTTTGCCGCTCGGCCTGCCCAAAGAAAACGTGTTCTGGAGCGAACCTGATGCCGACTGGACTGAGAAAAAAATATGGTCGGGGCAAAATGTTCGTGCCGACCATGCCCTGAGTTTATAGTTTTGTGCAATAGATCGAGCAATGCAAGTACCCAAAATCCAGGAGAAACGGATCCGGAAACGCCTGTACCAAAAAGTTGGGAAAGCAATCCAAAAGTACGGACTGATTGACGCAGGCGACCGGATCTTAGTTGGTTTGTCGGGAGGAAAGGACTCGTTTGCCTTACTCGATTTGCTGGCCGGACGGCGCAAATACAACCCGGTAAAATTTGAACTGGCCGCGATCCACGTCAGCCTCAAATCGATGCCCTATCAGGTGGATGTGGAGTATCTGCGCGAATTCGCCGAATCGAGAAACGTGCCGTTCATCCACGAAACCATTAATCTGGATTTATCGGCCGAAGATGCCAACAACCCGTGCTTCGTCTGTTCGTGGAACCGCCGGAAAGTGTTGTTTGACCTGGCTTCGGAACAAGGTTTCCAGAAGCTGGCCCTTGGCCATCACATGGACGATGCGGTCGAAACGTTGCTGATGAACATGGCTTTTCAGGGCACCATTAGTTCGATGCCCCCGGCATTGGAACTGTTCGACGGAAAGCTGAAAATCATCCGGCCGCTGATTTTGTGTTCCGAAGCTGAAGTAAAAGAATATGTCCAGATCTCCGGGTTCCGGGGTGAGGTGAAACGTTGCCAGTTCGAAAAAGAATCGAAACGAAAAGATATCCGCGAACTACTAACCCGGCTAACCGAGCTGAACCCACAAGCCCGCACCAATATTTTTGCGGCAATGAGCCACGTCCAACCGGAATATTTGCCCAAAGAACCCTGTTAACTTGCGCGAACCAACATCCGATGTTTTGCTTTTTGTTGTTTCCAATGTTATGACGACGAGCCGGGAGATTCATTACATCGGGAAAACAAAAAAGTTTCCCGGCACGTAGTGTTTGCCAGACAGGATAGCCAAGGATACGTTCCTCTTTTTTTTTCTATTGCTTTGCAACAAATTCCAAAAACTTATGAAGAGATGACAAATAAATCGTTTTTAGCCGGATTTCCAGAGAAAGAACAAATCCTCAGTGAGTTTGAAAGCCGCGGAGAGAAAGGGGTCATGCTGGTAAACGGGCATTTTCACACGCCGTTTTCGTTCAGCGCGTTTACCGAAATTGAACAGGCCCTGAAAATGGCAGAGGAAGAAAAAGTGCAGGTCTTGGGCATCAACGACTTCTATACAACCGATGGTTACGCCGAATTTTGCGACCTGGCCCTGAAATATAAAATCTTCCCGCTTTTCAACATCGAGTTTATGGCCCTGCAAAAAGACTTGCAGGAGCAGAACATCCGGGTAAACGACCCGGCCAATCCCGGTCGCACCTATTTTTCAGGGAAAGGGCTCAAATTCCCGGTTGAATTGCCGGCTCCCCAACGCGAACTGCTCGAATCGGTCCAGCGCGAAAGCAATGTCCAGACAGCCGAAATGGTGGCCAAACTGAACGAACTGCTCGCTGAAACCGATGCCGGTTTTAGTTTTACGTTCGACGAGCTGAAAGCCCGATATGCCAAAAACCTGTTACGCGAACGCCATATTGCCAAAGCGCTCCGCATCGCAATCGACGATAAATTCAGCACTCCGGAAGAAAAGAAGGCATTCTACCTGAAAATATTCTCCGGGAAAGAAGTAAAATCGCCGCTGGACGATGTTGCCGCGCTGGAAAATGAAATCCGGGGAAACCTGCTCAAAGCCGGTGGCCGTGCTTTTGTCCCGGAAGATCCCAAAGCATTCCTGAGCCTCGAACAGGTAAAGGATATTATCATCAGCGCCGGTGGCATTCCCTGCTACCCGGTTTTGTTAGACGACGCCAAAGGAAATTTCACCGATTTCGAAGGCAACAAAGAAACCTTGTATGAAACACTTGTCAGCAAAGGCGTTTACAGTCTGGAACTGATTCCCGGACGCAACAAATTCCCGATCATGAAAGACTTCGTCAGTTATTTCCGTTCCAAAAATTTCGTTGTGACTTTTGGTACCGAACACAACACGCCGCAGCTCGATCCTGTAAAAGTTAGCTGCAGCGGCGGCATTGACCTGGATGCCGACCTGGAACGCATCGGATTTGAAGGAGCCTGCATCATCGCAGCCCACCAGTATCTGGTAGCCAAAGGGCAGGAAGGTTATCTGGACGCATCGGGCAAAGCGAAGACCGGACAATACGACGAATTTGCCAAACTCGGAGAAGCAGTAATCCGGTACTTCAACAAGAAATAACCAATACAGAACATCCAATTTCCAATATCCGGAAAAACAAAGCGATGTGCAACTTTGGAAAACGGAACCTGAAACCTGAAACGTTTAATTTACAGATAATGAAACCTGAAATACAACAACTCATTGAAGTATCGCAATTCTACGGCAGTAAAAAAGATTTTGTGATTGCCGGCGGCGGAAATACTTCGTTTAAAGATGATGAACACATCTATGTAAAAGCCAGCGGTGTCAGCCTGGCAACCATCGACGAAAACGGATTTGCCGTGCTCGACCGGAAAGCGCTGAAAGCCATCTCCGAAAAAACCTATTCGACCAACGTGATGGAGCGCGAGAACCAAATCAAAAACGATTTGCTGAACGCCCGCACACAACCCGAAAAAGGACTGCGCCCGTCGGTTGAAACTTCGCTGCACGATTTGATTGCCTTCAAGTTCGTGGTCCATACCCACAGCACCAAAGTAAACGGCCTGATGTGCGGTAAAGATGCAGAGAGACTGACAGCCGAACTCTTTGGCAACGATGTGGTATACGTACCCTACGTCGATCCGGGATATGTCCTTTTCAAAGAAGTGGAGGCCCGCATCTCGGCATATCGCGCCAAAACCGGCAACGAACCGCAAATCATCCTGTTGCAAAACCACGGGATTTTCGTTGCCGCTGATACCGTTGCCGAAATCCACGCCATCTATAAAAAAGTGATTGCCAAACTCGACGCCGTTCTGGGCCAAACCCCGGAAATTGAACCGCGCGCCATCGACCGTGCCGCCACGAAGATTGTTCCGGCCGTTCGCATGATGCTTTCCGGAAATGGGTTAAAAACAGTGAAAGTGATCAACAACTCGCTGATCGAAAAATTCATTTCTTCGGATGAAGAATATACAAAAATCGCATCGCCGTTCATTCCCGACGGCATCGTTTACTGCAACTCGTCATTCATTTATGCTGAATATACCGGCGATGTCGATGCCCTGTTAACCGATCTTTCGGGGAAAATTGACAGTTATATTAAAACCCAGCCCAAAACGCCAAAAGTAATCTGCATCAAAGGGCTGGGCTGCTTATTGGCCAGCGACAATGCCCAAGGCGTTGCCACACTCGAAGATGTATTGATGGATACTTGCCTGGTTAGTTTATATTCGGAGAAATTCGGCGGACAAAGCCCGATGACCCCGGAACAAGTCCGGTTCATCGATACCTGGGAAGTTGAACAATACCGAAGTTCGATTGCACTGGGAGCTACCGGTGGCCGTGTCGACAAACGGATTGCCGTGGTAACCGGCGGTGCACAGGGCTTTGGCGCCGGCATCGTTGAAAGCCTGGTGGAAAACGGCGCCAACGTGGTAATTGCCGACCTGAACGAGGAAAAAGGCAAAACATTTGCCGAATCGCTGAACGCCGGAAAACGCAAAAACAAAGCCTTCTTCGTAAAAACAGACGTATCGAACGCCATGTCGGTTGAAAGCCTTGTTTTCGAAACAGTTCGCGAATTCGGCGGGATAGATGTATTTATCAGCAATGCCGGAATTTTACGTGCCGGCGGCCTGGACGAAATGACCCCGGAAACATTCGAACTGATGACCAAAGTAAATTATTCGGCTTATTTCCTTTGCGCCAAATATGCTTCAGCGGTCATGAAACTTCAGAATAAATACAAAAAAGACCATTTTACCGACATCATCCAGATCAACTCAAAATCAGGATTGAAAGGCAGTAACCGGAACTTCGCTTATGCCGGTGGAAAATTTGGCGGGATCGGCCTGACCCAGTCGTTCGCCCTGGAACTGATGCCGTCGAAAATTAAAGTCAATTCAATTTGTCCGGGCAACTTCTTTGACGGGCCGCTGTGGGCCGATCCGGGAAACGGTTTGTTTGTGCAATACCTGCGTGCCGGAAAAGTGCCCGGGGCCAAAACCATCGACGACGTGAAACGTTTCTATGAAGCACAAGTTCCGGCCGGTCGCGGTTGTACCCCGCTGGATGTGATGCGGGCGGTGTACTACGTGATCGAGCAGGAATACGAAACCGGGCAGGCTGTTCCGGTAACCGGCGGACAAAATATGCTAAACTAAAACAGCCTTCCCCCAACCCCTCCGAAGGGGACTTGGAAATGCCCTTCAAGGAATTTGGAGAGGTGACTTTTCGGAGTCGACTCAAATGATAAGTTTTTAAAAAGTATTAATTCAGAAAATAATGTGCCTCTTTCTCCTCCCTGTCGGGAAGGTCTGGAGGGGCTCTAAAAGCAAATAAAATGAACACTAATGCACAAAAGAATAATGGTTCTTTCTCCTCCCCTTCGGGGAGGTCGGGAGGGGCTTTCACCAAAGCAATCCGGTTATACGGAAAAAAAGATTTAAGACTGGAAGAGTTTGAACTTCCGGCAATCAACGACGATGAAATTTTGGCCAAAGTAGTTTCCGACAGTATCTGCATGTCGTCGTACAAAGCCGCAACCCAGGGGACTGACCACAAACGCATTCCAAACGATGTCGCCGAAAAACCGATTATCATCGGACACGAATTTAGCGGCGAATTGGTTGAAGTGGGCGCTAACTGGCAGCACAAGTTTAAAGCCGGACAGAAATTCTCGATCCAGCCGGCCATTTATTATGCCGACGGACCGGTTGGCGTGTTGAGCGCCCCGGGCTATTCGTACCAGCATATTGGCGGCGATGCAACGTATGTGATTATCCCGAAAGATGTCTTGGTACAAGATTGTTTACTGGCCTACGACGGCCCGGGATTTTATCCGGCCTCGCTGGCCGAACCGCTATCGTGTGTGATTGGAGCCATGCATGCCAATTACCATACCACACCGGGTTCGTACATCCACAACATGGAAATTGTCGACGGCGGCAAGATGGCCATTCTGGCCGGCGTTGGCCCCATGGGACTGGCTGCCATCAACTACGTCATCCATCGCAAAGACCGCAAACCGAAATTACTGGTGGTTACCGATATCGATCAGGCCCGTCTGGACCGTGCGGCAATGATTTACCCGGTTGAAGAAGCCGCCCAACGAGGTATTGAACTGATTTACCTGAACACCCGGATTGACGATCCGGTTGGCAAACTGAAAGAACTTTCGGGCGGAACCGGTTACGACGATGTCTTTGTTTTTGCCCCGGTAGCCCCGGTCATTGAACAGGGCGACGCCATTCTCGCTTTCGACGGCTGCCTGAATTTCTTTGCCGGCCCTTCAGACCCAAATTTGCAGGCGAAAATGAATTTCTACAACGTGCATTATGCCTACACGCATCTGGTGGGAACTTCGGGCGGAAATACCGACGACATGAAAGAAGCACTGGATATAATGTCTGCCGGCCTTGATCCGGCTGGCCTGGTAACGCACATCGGCGGATTGAATGCGGTCATTGACACAACACTGCACCTTCCGGAAATCCCGGGAGGCAAAAAGTTGATCTATACGCACAAAAACCTTCCGTTAACAGCCATTGCCGACTTTGCCGAAAAAGGAAAAACAGACCCGTTCTATGCCGAACTCGATAAAATTGTGAGCAAAACGATGGGTTTGTGGTCGGTTGAAGCCGAAGCCTATTTATTGGCCAACGCTCCGGAGATTTAAAATGTTGAAATATTTGCTAAAAGAGGCAGTCCGTCAATGGATTGCCTCTTTTCATGAATAATTCTTGAGTTAAAATTACCTATACGTATTTATGGTGAATACCATGCTCATCATTAGTTACTGAACAAATATGCTATTCCCATGTGTTAATATGAAAATAACGCATGGGTTATGTTCTTTTTCAAAATCATTAGTAACCTGAGTTCGATTAATAGTAAGCCCCCTGGCATCTGCATCTTTTCCGGATTGAGAAAGCCGAGTACTTTGCGGCAAAAAAAAACATGACACTTCAGGAAAAAAAGACACGGATGCTTTCCCTGATTGATAACTGGAAAGAGAGCGGCATGAGCCAG
>JAJUGZ010000063.1 GCA_029265715.1 Bacteroidota bacterium | reverse complement strand
TGTCCATTAATCAACAAAAAATAACATAAAACACTGATTATGTGTGCTTTATAAAAAAACAACAAGAAGCATGGCCCAGCCTTAGGCAACAAAGACGTCAACTATAGACAGAGAAAAAGGGGTTTTTAGAGATGCCCTTTAGCCATTACTTAAATCTTGAAAACGGCCCCCAATTATTCTTTTTCCCCTTCTTTCCGGCTCATCTGTCAATTTATCCTCCCCTATTTCGTTTATATAAAATTTTACGGCAGCGCCAGTAAATTATTATTTATGAATATATTACAAAATTCAGCATTCATTTCTGTCTATATTTTTTCAATAGTTTTTGCTCCCGGGGTTATCTCCGGATAGTTTTGATTTCGAAAAGTAGTTTCATCCGGAGTTGACGGCCTGCGGACTTTGCTGTATGAATCGCTTTTTAGTATGAGCTAAAACTTAAAATTAAAACAAACTTATGAGGAAATGTATTTTCAAGCTTACCTTCATTAGCGCCCTCTGCCTTGCCTTGCCGGGCAGTCCAAAGGTCAGCGCTAATCCATCCTTTTTTGATGATGCAAATGTTCCCGTAACTGAACAGCAGGATGGCAAAACAGTAAAAGGGACTGTGACCGACGCAAAAGGCGACCCCCTCCCCGGGGTTACCATTGTTATAAAAGGGACCATGTCGGGAACCACCACTGGCCCGGATGGCAATTACCAATTGACAGGGATATCCGATAATGCCGTGCTGGTCATTTCTTTTGTCGGGTTAAAAACCCGGGAAATCGAAGTGGGTGGCCGCTCCACGATTAATGTTGCCATGCAGGAAGAAACGGTTGGAATAGAAGAGGTGGTAGCTGTCGGGTATGGCACCCAGCGAAAAAAGGACCTGACCGGATCGGTCGCCGTAGTGCAGCCCAAAGATGTACAATCGATGCCGGTCCCAAGCATTAGTGATGCTTTGCAGGGGCGTGCCGCCGGTGTTCAGGTTATCTCATCCGGGACCCCCGGTAACGACGCGACTTTCCGCATCCGCGGCGTCGGAACCATCAACAATGCCAATCCGCTCATCGTTATCGACGGCGTTCCGGTTTCTTCGGGGCTGAACCAGTTGAATATGGACGACATCGAATCGCTGCAAGTATTGAAAGATGCTTCGGCAACCGCCATTTACGGTTCGCGCGGTGCGAATGGCGTGGTAATCGTGACCACTAAAAAGGGGAAAAGCGGACAATCGCAGATTAATTTCAACTATTCGTATGGGTTGCAAAATGCCACCAACACGATAAAAATGCTGAATGCCTCGCAGTTTGCGGCATTGCACAACGACATTATGACAAACGGCGGTCAGTTGCCCAATCCGGCGTATGCCAATCCGAAAAGTCTGGGTACCGGAACCGACTGGCTGGGCGAGATGTTTCGCACGGCTGCCATGCAAAACTATTCGCTGTCATATTCCGGAAGCAGCGATAAGACAAGCTATTACGTTTCCGGAAATTATTTTGATCAGGATGGAATTGTGATTAGCACGGGTTACAAACGATATACGTTTCAGTTGAACACCACCAGCAATGTGACCTCCAAAATCCGTTTTGGCAACAGCCTGACGTTGAACAACGACATCAAATCGAATGGCGACTACAGTATTCGCAATGCCATGCTGGCCTTGCCAACCCAGCCGGTTATGAGGGCCAACGGCAGCTATTCGGGCCCGGTAGCACAGCCCATGTACGACGGCGACATCGTTAACCCGATCGGGCTGGCGAAAACCGTAGATATGGCAACCAAAGGCTACAACCTGATCGGCTCGGGGTATGGCGAACTGGACCTTTTCAAAAACCTGAAATTCAAATCAACCTTCGGCCTTCAGGCCAATTTCTGGGATTCGCGCACCTGGGCCCCAAAATACAAGTGGGATTCCAGCACCAAGGAAAACTCCTATTTGTTCCAGCAATACAACAAGAATCTTACCTGGGTTTGGGACAATACCTTCACCTACGACAAGTTATTCGGCAAACATCATGTGGTGGCAATGGCCGGTACCAGTGCGCAGGAAAACCGCAACAATTACATGAACGGATCGGTACAGAATTTTGCCAGCGAAACAACCCAACAACTCGATAACGGCACTTTGCAACCTACCGTTGGCGGGACCACATCGAGTTGGGCATTGTTTTCGTACATGGGCCGGGTAAACTACTCGTATGCCGACAAATACATGGTAACTGCAACAGTCCGCCGCGATGGTTCGTCGCGTTTTGGCGAGGGCAACAAATACGGTATCTTCCCGTCAGCCTCCCTGGCCTGGCGTATTTCCGAAGAAGATTTCTTAAAAGAGACAGACTTTATTAACGACCTGAAACTTCGCGCCGGATACGGAATCACCGGGAACCAGGAAATCGGGAATTATTCGTTTGCCTCGGCACTGAATACCATAAAGTATAATTTCGACGGCAACATTGTTTCGGCAGTCGTGCCAACCGTAATGCCTAACCCGTCGGTGCAATGGGAAGAACAAACCCAGGGCAATGTGGGGTTGGATGCGACCGTTCTTGACCAACGCATTACGGTAACCGTTGATGCCTACCTGAAAAAAACCGACAAGATGCTGGTGCCGATGGTTGTTCCGGTTTCAACCGGATATTCTGATGTTTTTGTGCCTTCCATCAACGCCGGGAAAATGGAAAACAAAGGGGTTGAAGCAACCGTCAACACACGAAATCTGACCGGGAAGTTTACATGGAACACCTCGTTTAATATTTCCTTCAACAAAAATGAAGTAGTCAGTATCAACGACACCATTCCAATGTCGAGCGGAAGCATTGGCCTGAACCAAAACCTGGCTTTGATCCAGGCTGGATATCCGATCAATTTCTTCTACGGATTCAAAACCGATGGCATTTTCCAAACGCAGGCCGAGGTGGACAGTCATGCAGTGCAAGTTCCCGGAAACGATCCGTATAACCGCACCTCGCCGGGCGATATTCGTTTCAGGGATTTGAACAACGACGGGGTAATCAACGACAAAGACCGCACTTACCTGGGAAGCCCGAACCCAACCGTCATTTTTGCGCTGAACAACACCTTTACCTGGAAAGGATTCGACCTGAGTATTTTCCTGCAAGGAGTGTCCGGAAACAAAATCTGCAATGCCAACCGGTTCTGGAGCGAAGCCATGGCGGTAGCCCAAAACCAGACAACCGAAACACTGAACCGCTGGACCGGCCCGGGAACCAGCAATACCATGCCTCGCGCGGTGTTCAACGACCCAAATAAAAATACACGGCCGTCCGACCGCTATGTGGAAGACGGTTCGTACCTGCGCATCAAAAACGTAACCCTGGGGTACACGCTTCCCAAAGCGCTGATGGATAAAGTCAGCATCAAAACAGCTCGTTTGTACGTGTCGGGCCAGAATCTGCTGACCTTCACCAAATACAAGGGATTTGATCCAGAAGTGGGCGTCAATGGCATCGACAACAATGTTTATCCGGTTACCCGGACCGTGAGTATGGGAATAAACCTTGGATTCTAAACCTTTAAAAATCAATGACAATGAAATTCAATAAATATTTCGTTATCGCGGCGCTGACAGTCCTGTTTTCATCATGCAGCAAAGATTTTCTGGACAAGGCACCCGAAGACTCCATCAACACCTCCAACTTTTTTCAAACCGAAAGCGATGCCATCACGGCAATCAACGGGGCCTATCAGCCGCTGCAATGGCCCAAGCTGTATAACATGCGCATGTGGACGACCGATATCATGGCCGGGAACAGTATTGTGGGGGCTGGCGGCGGCACCGACGGTATCGAGACTCAGGACGAAGCCAATTTTGTAACTGCCAGCGACAACCAGGGCGTTCTGGATTTGTGGCGTGGCCCGTGGCCGGGCATCCTGCGCTGTAACATTATTCTGAACAAGGTTCCCGGAATGGACATCGCCGAAAGCCTGAAAAACAGGGTACTTGGCGAAGCTCATTTTTTGCGGGCACACTACTATTTCATCCTGGTCCGCTTTTTTGGCGATGTGCCCTTAACCCTGAAGCCGGTTAACCCGGGTGACGATCTTCGTCCGGCACGCACGCCAAAAGCTGATGTTTACAACCAGATTATTGCCGACTACACCGAAGCGATGAACCTGCTGCCGCTGAAAAGTCAATATACCGGCTCCGATGTGGGCCGTGCTTCAAAAGGGTCAGCCACCGGCATGTTGGCTAAGGTTTACCTCACCCTCGGCAATTACCAGAAAGTAGTTGATTTATGCGAACAGGTGAAAACCATGGGCTATTCGCTGAACGCCAATTATGCCGAAAATTTCAGCCCGAATACCAAAAATTCGAACGAATCGCTTTTTGAAATTCAGTACACCGGAAATGCCGGATACGATTTCTGGAGCAACGAAAACCAGGCATCATGGCTCAGCACGTTTACCGGCCCGCGCGGTTCGGGACTAGTTGCAGGCGGCTGGGGATGGAACCAGCCCACCCAGGAATTCATCGACTCGTACGAACCGGGCGATTTGCGCAAGGACGTGACTGTTTTCTATGAAGGTTGCCCGCAGTTCGACGGAAAAGATTACAAAAAATCGTGGTCCCTCACCGGGTACAACCTCCGGAAGTTCCTGGTGCCATTGTCGGTTGTTTCTTCATACGATAACAGTCCGCTAAACTTTCCGGTATTGCGTTATGCTGATGTGCTCCTGATGAAGGCCGAAGCGCTGAACGAGATGAACCGCACTGCCGAAGCCGAGGCCCCGCTGAACCAGGTCCGTGCCCGTGCCGGGCTGAATGCGGTTACCGGTTTGGGCAAAGATGCTTTTCGCGAAAAAGTGCTGCACGAACGCCGCATGGAACTGGCTTTCGAAGGACAGCGTTGGTTCGACCTGATCCGCGTCAACAATGGGCAGTACGCCATCGACTTCCTGAAATCGATCGGGAAAACAAACATAAGCTCGAAATTTCTTCTGTTCCCGGTGCCACAGAAAGAACGCGATGCCAATCCGAACCTGACACAAAATCCGGGTTACTAAACCTTGTTTAAATGCCAATTAAAATGAATAGCAAAATGAAGAAACAACATATAAAAAGCATTTTCAGGAAAAATGCCGGACAAAAACACACCACATTTTTATGGCTGTCAGCAGTTCTGTTTTTGCTGATTTCATCGTGCCGGCAGAATAACGATTATGAAATTGAAATGGCCGGACCGCTTGCCCTGACTGCATCGAAGAGCGAAATTGTACTGACCCAGAAACAGGCGGCAAACGAAGCCGTTAATTTTACCTGGACAAGTGGCAGCAACCAGGGAACCAGCTCTTCCATCTCGTATATTCTGCAGGTTGACCAAAAGGGCAGCAACTTTGCCAAAGCGCTGACATTTGACATGGGGAAAGCTGTTTATGCCAAAAGCCTGACCGTTGCCGAACTGAACAACGATCTGCTGAATTACTGGAAAGTATCGCCCAATACGGCTACCCAACTCGAAGCCCGCATTGTGGCAACCATCCATAGCGATCCTGAAACGCAGGACATTTCGCCGGTATTCAGCTTTTCGGCTACGGCCTATCAACCGGTCAGCACCACGCTTTACATTCTTGGCGATGCTTCGCCGAACGGTTGGGATGCAGATAAGGCTATCGCCCTGACCCCCAAAGAAAGCGATCCGACCGTGTTTGTTTACCAGGGAAGCCTTGAGGCAGGCACCCTGAAATTTATCACAACCAAGGGACAGTTCCTGCCTTCGTACAACAAGGGAGCCGACAATTCGCATATCGTTTACCGAAACAGCGACAGCCAGCCGGATGACAAATTCTCCATTACTGAGCCTGCAGTTTATAAAGTAACTGTCAGCCTGCTCGATCTGACCGTGTCAATTGTAAAAGTAGACCTGCCACCATACAGCACAATCTACATGGTGGGCAGCGCTTCGCCCAACGGATGGGATATTGCCAATGCAACTCCGCTGGTTCAGGATGCCGACAATCCATACATTTTCACCTACTCCGGCGTGATGCAGGCAGGCGAATTTAAATTCCCGGTGAACCGGAATACCGACTGGGGGCAGGACATGTACATGAAAGCGGACGATACCCACATATACCTGCACAAAGGAGGCGCTTCCGACGACAATAAATGGACGATCGCTAAAAAAGGGTATTATGCCATTACGTTAGACTTGTTGAACAATACCATCACGATAGATCGCCTGAAACTGTACCTGGTGGGAAGCGCAACGCCAATTGGCTGGAGCATCGATAAAGCCATTGAAATGACGGAAGATGCAACCGACGGATGTATTTTCACTTACACCGGGCCAATGGTGGCCGGCGAGTTTAAGTTCCCGGTGAACCGGAATACCGACTGGGGCCAGGATATGTACATGCGGGTGGACGACACACACATGTACCGGCACAAAGGCGGTGCTTCCGACGATAACAAATGGAACATCACCGCTGACGGAAATTATGTGATTACCGCCAACGTAGAAAAACTCACCATTAGTTTTGTGAAGCAGTAATTGGTTAAAAGGAAGAGGGTTGCCCTGAAATGCAGGGCAACCCTTATTTAACAGAGATCGTTCCGCGAGTGAAAATTTGACCAGAATGAGCTATGAGTTGCCGTTGGCTTCAGCTAACAGACACGAAGCTTCAAAACGCGGGGGCTTTAGCCCAAAGCTCTGAAACCGATAGAAAAAGAGAAAAGATGAGTGTAAGAAGGATATTTTTTATTGTATTTGCTGCGGTTGCCAGCTTTGGTTGCAGCAAATCCGGAAACGACATGGGTTCAGGAACTGATTTGGAAATTCCGGCAAATGCGACTACTCCGTCATACTCCAATGTGACGATAACCACCGATAAAGCCGCCTACAAACCGGGTGATGAAGTTACGTTTACTGCCAATAATGTTTCGCTTCCGGCATCGGCAAAAGTGCGCTACAAACATTTGAATACGGTTCTTTCTGAAGTTCCTGTGACTGGCCCGACCTGGAAATGGATAACGCCTGCAACCGATTATACCGGATACATGACTGAAGCATATTCAACTGATAGCGGCATGGAAACCATCTATGCAACCGTGGCGATAGATGTTTCGTCGGACTGGGAAAAATTTCCGCGCTACGGATTTTTATCAAAATATCCGCAAATGTCGCCGGAAGAAATCGACAACGTAATCAGCAACCTGAACCGGTATCACATCAACGGGCTTCAGTTTTACGACTGGCAAAACAAACATCATCAACCATTGCCTGTTTCCGGAGGTGTCCCGGCTGCAACATGGAAAGATATCGCGAACAGGGACACTTATTTCAGTACTGTCGAAAAATATATTGGCAGTGCACACCACTACAACATGAAGGCCATGTTTTACAACCTGGTTTACGGCGCCTGGGAAAATGCCGAGGCCGACGGGGTTCTGAAAGAATGGTACATTTTTACTGACAATACCCATACGAACCGCGATATTTTCGCCCTTCCGTCTCCGTTTCAGAGTAGTTTGTTTTTGCTCGATCCTTCAAATACCGGATGGCAGCAGTACCTCGAAAAGGAAAACCGGAAAGTTTACCAGTTCCTTGATTTCGACGGGTATCACATGGATCAGCTTGGCGATCGCGGTGCACGGTACAAATACGACGGGACTTACCTCGATTTATCGAAGACCTACGAACCGTTTATCAAGGCTATAAAAGCGGATGAGCCCGGAAAAGATGTGGTGATGAACGCCGTGAATCAGTACGGGCAACAAGGAATTGCGGCTGCTTCGCCCGGGTTTCTTTACACCGAAGTCTGGAGCCCGTTCGATTCTTTCAGCGACCTGGCCAACCTGATTAAGCAAAACAACCAACTCAGCGATAACACGGAAGCTACGGTTCTGGCGGCCTACATGAATTACGATCTGGCCAATAGCAAAGGCTATTTCAACACGCCTTCGGTGCTGATGACCGATGCGGTGATTTTTGCTTTTGGCGGTGCGCACCTCGAACTGGGCGAGCACATGCTTGGGAAAGAATATTTCCCGAACGACAACCTGGCCATGAGAGACGACCTGAAAAGTGCTTTGCCCGATTATTACGATTTTCTGGTGGCGTATGAAAATCTGCTTCGCGACGGGGGTACATTCAATTCAGTTTCGCTCACTTCCGACGACGGCAAATTGAAAATGGCCGACTGGCCGGCTTATCAGGGAGCAGTTGCGGTTTTCGGGAAAGAAGTTTCGGGAAAGCAGGTACTCCACCTGATTAATTTCACCAACTCGAAAACGCAGAACTGGCGCGATAATCAAGGCATTCAACAGGCTCCGGTCGTTATCAAAGATGCGCGGCTGACATTCACCAGTGGCGAGCCGGTGAAAAAAATATGGACGGCTTCGCCCGATGTTATTGGCGGCGCTTCCCGTTCGCTCAATTTTATTCAAACCGGGAACAAGGTCAGCTTTGTTCTTCCGGAACTGAAATACTGGGATATGATTGTAGTGGAATATTAAAACACAAAGAAATTACTTAACTGATGCGAAAAATAATTTTATTTCTGGCAGGGCTGGCATTTTCGGCCGGTTCCCTTTGGGCACAAAGTTCCGGATTGAAAATAACTCCCGGGAATTGCACCTCCGCTTCTGCCCAGGGGAACAAGGCCGTTTTCACCTGCCAAAACAATATCCAGGTTCAACTGGAATTTATCAATCCGGGTATCCTGAAAATCTGGTACGACCAGGATGGTTTCAGGAGAAATAACGAGTCGTTTGCGGTAATAAAAAAAGGCGATGAATCGCAATGGCTGAACCTGTCGGAACAACCGGGAAGCTATGAAATTTATACCGGCGACCTGATTATCCGGATTGAAAAATCACCGTTCAAAATCCGCATTTTCGACAAATACCAGAAGTTGCTGATGGAAGATTACCAGGACCGCGGATTTGTCGCCGATTCGGGAATAATGTCGGCGTATAAAACACTGAAACCCGGTGAACACATGTATGGCCTGGGAGAAAAGAACGGGCCAATTGATCGCACCGGCAGCCGTTTCAGTATGTGGAACAGCGACAAACCCTGCTACGAAGCCCACGAAGACCCGCTGTATAAAAGCATCCCGTTTTTTATGAGCAGCGCCGGGTATGCGATTTTTTTCGACAATACTTACAAAACCGGATTCGACTTTGGGGCCGGGAGCAATACCTGCTACTCCTTCTCCACACCGGGCGGGGAAATGGTTTATTATTTCATCTACGGGCCAACCTATAAACAGATGATTGGCCGTTATATGGACCTGACCGGCCATCCGGTCATGCCCCCTGCCTGGGCGCTGGGTTTTGCCCAGTGCCGCGGCCTGCTGACCAACGAAAAGCTCACCCGCGAAATCGCCCGGGGTTACCGCGAACGCCAGATTCCCTGCGACATCATCTATCAGGATATTGGCTGGACCCAATACTTGCAGGATTTTGAGTGGCGCGACGGCAATTATGCCGATCCGATAAAAATGCTGGCCGATTTGGAAGCGGAAGGATTCAAAGTCATTGTATCGCAGGACCCGGTTGTTTCGCAGGCCAACAAACGGCAGTGGCAGGAAGCCGATTCGCTCGGTTATTTTGTGAAAGATATCCGCACCGGAAAATCGTACGACATGCCCTGGCCGTGGGGCGGAAACTGTGGCGTGGTTGATTTTACCAACCCCAAAGTGGCCGACTGGTGGGGAAAATATCAGCAAAAAGTGCTCGACGATGGCGTACGCGGTTTCTGGACCGACATGGGCGAGCCGGCTTGGTGCAACGAGGAAAGCACCGACCGCCTGTTCATGAAACACCACCTGGGCATGCATGCCGAAATCCATAATGTTTACGGCCTCACCTGGGACAAAGTGGTGACCGAACAGTTTGAGAAACGCAATCCGAACCAACGTATTTTCCAGATGACACGTGCCAGTTTTGCCGGAATGCAGCGATACACGTTTGGCTGGTCGGGCGACTCCGGAAACGGCAACAATGTGCTGGAAGGTTGGAAAAAGCTGGAAGCGCAGATTCCGGTGGCGCTTTCGGCCGGCATGTGCGGCATTCCGTTCTGGAGCTGCGACATTTCGGGCTATTGCGGCGACATCAAAGACTACGACGCCATGAGCGAATTGTATGTCCGCTGGCTGCAGTTTGGTGCATTCAATCCGTTAAGCCGCATTCACCACGAAGGAAACAATGCGGTGGAGCCCTGGCTGTTTGGACCGGAGGCCGAAGCTGCCAGCAAAAAAGCCATCGAACTCAAATATCGCTTGTTCCCTTACATATACACGTACGCCCGGCAGGCGCACGATACCGGCTTGCCCCTCATGCGTGCCTTAATGCTCGAATATTCGGACGACCCGGAAGTTTTTAACCTGAATTCCGAATTCCTGTTTGGCGCTGAACTGCTGGTTGCGCCAGTTGTGGAAAAAGGGGCGACTTCGAAAAAAGTTTATCTCCCAGAAGGCGACTGGCTCGATTTTAACGACCCGAAAACAGTTTTCCATGGCCGGCAGTGGATCGAATACCCGGTTCGCCTGGAAACCATCCCGGTTTTTGTCAGAAAAGGGGCCATCGTCCCGATGATGCCGGTTGAACAGTTTATCGGGCAACATGCCGGTTATCCGCTGATTTTGCAAATCTTTCCTCAACAATCAAAAAAATCTTCGTTTGAACTATACGAGGACGATGGAGAAACCAACGATTATAAAAACGATGTTTTTGCCAATCGGGAAATCCAGTGCACCAACAATCCGAAAGGTTTTGAAATATCATGCAACATCAATTCTCAGAATGGTTTTGTGACCCAGAACAGGGACCTCATCTATTGTATCTGCCTGGAAAAGAAACCATCAGCCGTGTATCTGGATAACTTTAAACTAAAAACATTCAGGCAAAATAATCCGGATGAAAACAACCGGGAACAAGTTAACAAAGCCGAATGGAACTGGGATGAAAGCCAAAAAAAATGTACCATCCGTATTCCTTCTGACTTATCAGCCCGGAAGATTTACATAAACAACTAACCGAACGTAAAGCAAATTTAAATGAGAAAATATATAGGACTGGCATTCCTTGTGTTATCCGGAATTGCCTGCAAACAAAAATCCAACATCCTGTATCAGTCTGGTGCATTTTCGGTATATCCGGATAAAGTCGTTCAGGGGGATTATGAAGCCCGGGCAATTTCGCCGGAAAAAATCGTTTCGAACTACCGGAGCACGGCCAGCGAGAATTATTCACGCCTGCTCTCCTTTAAGTTCAGCATCAACGAAAAAGACAATGAATGTCCGTCGGGCATGGACCATCAGCTTATTATCGGCGATGAACATGAATCCCCGGTCATTCGCTTCGGGCAGCAGGACCCGGCACCCCTCAACGATCCGGGGACCAAACTGCCGGTAAACTACGCCTATACCTTCCGGGTCGACATGACACCTGTGCTGGACCAGTTTAAAGAAAAAGGCTACTACGAAGCGTTTGATGGCAGCCGGGTCGCCAGGGAAGATTTTAAAGCCGTTTATATTGCCGGCGGTTCCGAACCGCTGACCTGGGATTTTTCCAATCTGGATGAAAACGGATTGGCGCTTAAAGACCCTGACGGAGACGGCATCTACGAACTGAAAGTTGTTTTGAACCCGTTTGATGCCTCACAAAATGCAGTGAAAGAATGGACGCTGGCCGAAGATGTTTCCATGAAACCGACCTACTGTTCCGATCAGCCCCTTGTCGATGCCTTGTATAACCTGTCGCTCGAAGAAGCCCGAAAGAACATTGAGCCGGACAGCACACTGCGGACCGGCGCCCAATGGGGCGGGGTCTGGACCCGCGACGTCAGCTACAGCACCTTGCTGGCTTTTGCTTACCACGAACCGGAAGTAGCCAAAATAAGCCTGCTGAGAAAAGTAAAACGCGACCGCATCATCCAGGACACCGGTTCCGGAGGCGCCTGGCCCGTTTCGTCCGATCGTGTGGCGTGGAGCCTGGCCGCCTGGGAAATCTATAAAGTAACAGGCGACCGGCAATGGCTTAAAAAAGCTTACCAAATCATAAAAAATACGCTGGAGGACGATTCGAAAACCCTGAAGGACGGCCAGACCGGCATGTACCGCGGCGAATCTTCATTCTTAGACTGGCGCGAACAGACTTACCCGAAGTGGATGTCGAACATGGACATTTACTCGTCCGAAAACCTGGGGACAAATGTGGTGCATTACCAGGCACACATTATCGTGGCCGAAATGGCCAAACTGTTGGGCGAACCTTATCAGGAATACCTCGGCCAGGCCCGGGAAATCAAAGACGGGATCAACCAGCACCTCTGGATGGAGGACAAGGGATATTACGGGCAATACCTTTACGGAAGAGCTTTTATGAGCCGGTCGACACGCTTTGAAGCGCTGGGCGAAGCATTGGCTGTGTTGTTCGGCGTAGCCGACCCGGAACAGGCGCAATCGATCATGGAGCACGCACCGGTCACCGCTTTTGGAACGACCTGCATTTATCCGCAAATCCCGGGCATTCCACCCTATCACAACAATGCCATCTGGCCGTTTGTACAATCATACTGGAACCTGGCTGCCGCAAAAGCCGGGAACGAAAGAGCGCTGTTGCACGGGCTGGCTGCCATTTACCGCGCCGGCGCCCTGTTCCTGACCAATTACGAAAACTTTGTGGCCCAGACCGGCGATTATGCCGGGACTGAAATTAATTCAGACCGCATGCTCTGGAGTATGGCCGGCAACCTGGCGATGGTCTACCGTGTGTTCATGGGAATCTCGTTCGAAACCAACGGCATCCGCTTCCATCCGGTCGTCCCCCAAGCGTATTCAGGAACCAGGACCCTGTCGAATTTCAAATACCGGCAAGCCATTTTGTCGGTCACGGTCAAAGGCTTTGGAAAAGAAATTGCCTCGGCGACCATCGACGGGCAACCGCTCGACGATAATTTCCTGCCCGCATCCGTCTCCGGCGAACACCGGATTGAAATTGTGATGGACAACCAGTATTTCGGCGGTAATTCCATCAATGAAGTTCCCAACAAATTCTCGCTGCCGACCCCTCTGACTAAACTGGAAGGTTCAAAAATCACCTGGCCCGAAATTTCCGGGGCGGTTTTGTATAAAGTAATCTGCAATGGGAAACCGGTGCAGTCGGTCGGGGGCAACACATTTGATGTAAATCCGGATCAATTTGGCGAATATCAAGTTATTGCCGTTAATTCCGACAGCCTGGAATCATTCGCCAGCGAGCCGATTCTGGTTTATCCTCCGAAAAGCGGACAAATTGTGGAAGTAGAAAACTTTGTTCCGAAATCAGATTTGTTATACACCAATTACTCCGGAAAAGGCTTTGTGGAAATCAGCCCGTCAGAAAACCGGGAAATCACGGTCCCGGTCAATGTCAGTTCGCCCGGGAAATACCTGATCGACATCCGGTATTCGAACGGCACCGGCCCCTGGAACACCGACAACAATTGCGCAATACGAAGTTTGTATGTTAACAAAACTTATCAGGGCGTGTTGGTCTTCCCGCAGCGCGGCACCGGCGAATGGTCTGACTGGGGATTTTCCAACGCGTGCCAGGTTGAACTGCCAGCTGGCAAAAACGAACTCCGCATTTCTTTTCAGGACTGGAACATCAACATGGATGGCGAAATCAACCAGGCCATGCTCGACTATGTCAGGCTGATTAAAATGGAATAAACAATCAGGTCCCTGTCATGAGAAAAGCCGGTTGAAACTTTCGTCAACCGGCTTTTCCTATTTCTGGTTACTCCTGAAAATCCGTTCTATATCAGTTTTTTGACGAACCATTGGATCGGTCATCACATCCATCACAAAACCAACTACGCCACGGTAGTCATCCACGCCTTTTTCCACTTTGTTGGTTTTCAGGTAGGCATCATTTACCCGGCTCGAAATCTCATTGACCTTCTCATTCCGGAGAGTTTGCCAGTGCCTCTGAATTTTCTCCATGTCCGCCGTAACTTCGGGACGCAGCCTGGCCACAATCTTTGTAAAATCTTCAAGTTTGCGGGCATACCACAAAAAATACTGCAGCAGGTACAGGTTCCCGCTGTAGCGTAGTTGCTGATTATCGCTCGAGGCACACACAAACCACCCGTAGAAATTCGCCTCGGCCTCGCGTGTAATGCCAAACTGGTGCGCCTTTTCGTGCCCCAGCACCATCGGGTATTCAACCGGCAGCAGATGCGAATTCAGGTGAATTTCGTTAAAAAAAGGCCCGTAATATCCGGAAATCCCGGCCTGTGCAAAGAAATCGCTGAATGTGATCTGCTTAGGCGTACGGCTTCCGGTCGGGTAATTCAAACCCAGAAATCCCGCCGATTGTTTGTACGACTGCTCGACAGCCAGATTAATTTGATCGGGCAAAAACGTATCGAATGAAACATATTCAGCATTTACGCGGTTGATCAACGTATCCAAAACGGTTCGAAAGCTACTCGTATCCGGTTGGTGATGGGCAATCCGGAGCCGCTCATTCAGGGCGGGCCGAAAATAGTTAAAACCCCACAACCAGTAAAAAAGCAGGTATCCGGCAGCCAGCGTATTCAGGAAAATCAGGATAAAAGTCCGGAACTTTATTCGCCGGATAATTAACAGGACAAACAATACCGGCAAAGCCAGAACCAGGAGAATATAAAAAACATCGTCGAGCGAAAACGGGAACAACCGGCTAAGCGACGAAAGTGCCGGTGCAACCAACTGGTAAACGCCATTCGAATAAATCGAATTGGTCATTGCCGGGAACTTTGCCAGCAGCCCGGTCAGCCCGAAAGTGACAAGCGCAAGCCAAATCAGGATAACTTTCCGGCTGAAAATAAACTGAATAAACCTTCGCATTTCTGTTTCTGAATAACGCGGTAAGGTTAGCCATTTTGATTGCAAAAAGCAAACAATCAATCTGTATAAAACCAGGAAGAAGTGTCAAAAGAGATCGTAATGGATTGATATAAGTAATCCCGTTTCCTGAAACCCCGCGATTTTTATAAGTTTGTGTACCGTCAAACCATTTCGGAACTGCTTGCTTAAAACCAACCGGACATATCTGAACGTTTTTGCACTGTTATGGTGCATGTTCCCGATTTGGGCCATGGCCCAAACCGGTTATTATCCGCAGTTGCCCGACTCGGTCCGTCTTCAAATTCGTCAGCAGGCCTATTTATTAGTTTCTCCAGACGAGGTCAGCCTCAATCAGTTAGACTCGCTCATTCAACAGAATGTTCCCCTGGCGTTCAGGGGTAGTAAATCTTCAACGCCTAAGTTTGATGAATATTTCAGGCGTGTCGCTTCGGTTCAAAAAATGGTGCTTGTATATTCGGAGACAAGACAAAAATTGGCGAACCCTCAAAATATCTTACAAATCACCCCGGAAGAAACTGTCCGGATTTCGTTGCCGGAAAATTCAGGAGTGCCTGCGAACCCGGATAGTTTATCGATCAAAAAAGAATTGCTTTCTGTTTTTTTCAATTTGCAGCCAATCTCCGATAGTCTTTTGCTCCGTCTTTGGGAAACTACCGGGAAACTGCCTAATTTGATCTATGCCAATCCGTCCAGATTAAACGAAGCGGCCCGGGCTGTCGAATTCATCAACAAACAGCCCCGAATTTTCGGAGTAGTCCGGAGCGGGAACAAACTGCTGCCTGGCGTGCAGTGGCGAGACTTCCCGGAACGGGTAACTAACGGTTATTTCAGCTTTCCGGTTGTGGGCGACCAAACACCGCCATCAGCGCCATATAAGGCGGGCTTTCGGTTTTCGCCCGACATCATCAGCCTGACGCCGGAGAACCGCGACAAAATGAAAGTTTATAACGGGGTGAAACTGGATCCGGAACTGGGGTTAACCGACGATTTTACGTTTGAACGGAAAGTCCGTAACCGCCAACGAGGGAACGACCCCGAGATCATTGTCAATCAGGTCCGGTTCATGAACGATAAGTTGCGTGGCCCGTGCGCCTATTTCTCGGGCCAGGCTTACGTTGATGGTGGCCTGATGAGCCGGTCGTCGCTGGCATCGAATTTCAGTATTACAGCCTGGATCAAACCGACACGACACGACAACAATAACTGCATCTTGGGAAAAGGCAAAAATTTTGTGCTGAAAATCCATCGGGGTTTACTCACCTTTACCATGGCCGGCATCAAAGATTATTTTTCGCAGAATTCGCCGGTTCCTTTAAATCAATGGACTCAGGTTGCGGTTGTCCTTTCGGGTTGGGGCAAGCGCATCGACTTTTACGTGAACGGGCAAAAAACCGAATCGGTCAGGTTGAATGCCCCTTATCAGGAATCAGATAATACGTTGCTGCTTGGCAGTAACTTGTGGGAAGAGTTTTTCGTGGGTTATTTGGGCGAAGTTAAGATTTGGGACCGGGAACTGAACGAAGATGAAGTCTGTGAGCAATTCGAGAACACCAAAGACCCTCGCCCCAAACAGGCATCGCGCAAATTCTGGATTGGAATCCCGTTCCCTGTTCTTGTTGCGCTTTGGGTTGTTTTTCTCCGGAGGAAACGAAAAAAACAAGACCTGTCGGCGCAATCGCTTTCGTTGGAAAAAACGCGCCCCATGGGCAAAGCTCGGGCACAAATATCTATTCCTTGTGGAATTTACTGTTTCGGGGGGCTCAAAGTGGTCAATCAGGAGGGAATTGATATCAGCCAAAGGTTTTCGCCCAAAATCAAGCAACTGTTTGTAGCGATATTTCTGCACAGCATCGGCGAACCCAAAGGCATTAGCTCGACCAGGCTAACTGAAATCTTGTGGCCGGGGATGAGCCCCCAGCATGCCAAAAACACACGCGGAACCAATATCCAGAACCTGAAAGCAGCACTGGCACCTTTCCCGGGGATACGATTGGTTTTCCAAAACAAACTTTGGGTTCTTGAATGGCCTGCTTCGTGTTATTCCGACTATCCGGATGTTTTGAACCGGCTTGGATTTCTGGAAACCGAGCTGCTTCCTGAAGCCATTGAGAAAGAACTTCCTGGGCTACTGACAGTACTGAAAAATGGGACGTTTCTCCCGAATATGACCGAATCGTGGGTCGATCCGTACGTCAGCAAACTGAGTGATCGCATTATTGAGTTGGGTATCAGGCTTTTTGGATTGTTAGACGACAAAAAACACACATCGCTGCTGTACGAACTGGCCGAAGTGATGAGCCTGAACGATCCGCTGAACGAACCAGTCCTCCGGAAAAAACTCCAATTACTGACCGCGCAGGGGAAACTAAGCCTGGCCCGTACCGTGTACGATAATTTTGTCAAATTGTACCACGAACTTTATCAGGAAGAATATCCGGTTGATTTTAAGAACCTGACCCAATACAATGCGTAACGATCAGAGAAAAACGTTTTAAGTTGTCGGGGATCTGAGCGAAATCAAAAAAGCCGCTCCCTTTTCAGGAAACGGCTTTTGTATTTTTCAATAGAAATGCTTCTATTCTTCGTGTGCAGCCAGTAAAATCTCGAGGATTTTTTTACCGGCGGCAGCAACGCTGGTACCCGGTCCAAAGATGGCAACCACGCCTGCATCGTACAGGAACTGGTAGTCCTGTGCAGGAATTACACCGCCGGCAATCACCATGATGTCTTCGCGGCCCAGTTTTTTCAGTTCGGCGATCACGGCCGGAACCAACGTTTTGTGGCCGGCTGCCAGCGACGATACGCCCAACACGTGCACGTCGTTTTCAACGGCTTGTTTGGCGGCTTCTTCCGGAGTTTGGAACAACGGGCCCATATCGACGTCGAACCCAAGGTCGGCATAGCCGGTTGCTACTACTTTGGCGCCGCGGTCGTGACCGTCCTGGCCCATTTTGGCGATCATGATACGAGGCTGGCGACCTTCCAGTTTGGCAAATTTAGCTGCCAGTTCCTGAGCTTCTTTGAAGGTCTGGTCGTTTTTGCTTTCTGATGAGTACACGCCTGAAATAGTTCTGATTACTGCTTTGTAACGTCCAACATGTTTTTCGCATGCGTAAGAAATCTCGCCTAATGAAGCACGTTTTTTCGCGGCTTCGATGGCCAGTGCCAACAGGTTGCCTTTCCCGGTTTCAACAGCTTTGCTGAGGGCTTCCAGGGCAGCCTGGCATTCTTCTTCGTTGCGTTCGGCACGCAGTTTTTTCAACCGCTCGATTTGAGCCAAACGTACGGCTGTATTGTCGATTTCGAGAATATCGATCGGGTCTTCTTTTTCCAGACGGTATTTGTTCACACCTACAATGGTCTGGATACCGCTGTCGATACGGCCCTGGGTACGGGCAGCCGCTTCTTCGATACGCATTTTCGGAACGCCGGTTTCGATCGCTTTGGCCATACCTCCCAGTTTTTCAACCTCTTCGATCAGCGCCCAGGCTTTGGTGTACAATTCCTGAGTCAATGATTCAACGTAGTACGAACCTGCCCATGGGTCAACCGCGCGGCAGATTTCGGTTTCCTGCTGAATGTATAATTGGGTGTTACGGGCAATACGGGCCGAGAAGTCGGTTGGCAACGCGATAGCTTCGTCCAACGCGTTGGTGTGCAGCGACTGGGTGTGGCCCAGTGCGGCAGCCATGGCTTCGATGGCCGTGCGGCCCACGTTGTTGAACGGATCTTGTTCCGTGAGCGACCATCCCGACGTTTGCGAGTGGGTACGCAAAGCCATCGATTTTGGGTTTTTCGGGTTGAACTGTTTCACCAGTTTCGCCCAAATCATACGGGCAGCGCGCATTTTGGCGATTTCCATGAAGTGGTTCATCCCCACGGCCCAGAAGAACGACAACCGCGGTGCGAATGCGTCGATGTCGATACCTGCTTTCACTCCGGTGCGGAGGTATTCCAGACCGTCGGCCAGCGTGTATGCCATTTCGATGTCGGCAGTTGCCCCAGCTTCCTGCATGTGGTATCCCGAGATAGAAATCGAGTTGAATTTTGGCATGTTCTGCGAAGTGAACTCGAAAATATCGGCGATAATTTTCATCGAGAATTCCGGCGGATAGATGTAGGTGTTACGCACCATGAATTCTTTCAGGATATCGTTCTGGATAGTTCCTGCTAGTTGGTCCATCGTGGCGCCTTGTTCGAGGGCAGTTACAATATAGAAAGCCATAACCGGAAGAACGGCGCCGTTCATGGTCATGGAAACCGACATTTTATCCAATGGAATCTGGTCGAACAAAATCTTCATGTCGAGGATTGAGTCGATAGCCACACCGGCTTTACCAACGTCGCCAACCACGCGTGGGTGATCGGAGTCATACCCGCGGTGAGTAGCCAGGTCGAACGCAACCGACAAACCTTTTTGTCCGGCAGCCAGGTTCCGGCGGTAAAACGCATTCGATTCTTCGGCTGTCGAGAACCCGGCATACTGACGTACCGTCCAGGGTTGCATAACATACATGGTCGAATACGGGCCACGCAGGTAAGGAGCCACACCGGCAGCATAGTTCAGGTGTTCCATGCCTTCGAGGTCTTCTTTGGTGTAAACCGGTTTCACCGGAATCTGTTCCGGAGTGACCCAGTTCTTTTCAATCTGGTTTTTAGCAGCCCAGGCGGCAGTATCCTGCTGCGGCGCCGCTGCTTTGATGTTTATGTCTTTAAAATTTGGTCGCATATTTTTTAGTTTTAAACACGAAGACACTAAGTCACTAAGAATTAATTATTTATTCTGGTTATACATCCATTATTGGTTTTCTTAGTGTCTTTGTGCCTTTGTGTTTGAATAATTTAATGAACACGAAGACACCAAGTCACAAAGAATTAAAAATAACCGTTGATTTTTCGATGAATGCCTTCCTTGATCAAGGGAACATTGAAATTAATTAGATAGCCCAGTTTTTTATCTGCTAGTTTCATATAAGTTAATAATTGCACTTCATGAACCGGGAGTAAAACTTCAACAGCTTTAAGTTCAACAACTACTTCATTTCCAACCAGCAAGTCAATAAAAAACTCCTTGTCTAATTGCTTTCCTTTGAATACAAGAGGCAATTTAACTTGGCGTTCAACCAAAATATTTCGGTTTCTCAATTCTTCAATCATACAGATTTCATAGACTGATTCGAGCAAGCCCGGGCCAAGTTCTTTATGAACTTCATAAGCAGCATTTACAATGTGTTTCCCGATTGCTTCGTATTCAACTTTTGAAATCATCTTAGTGTCCTTGTGACTTTGTGTTTATATTTTTAATAACGATTGATAATTTTTCAGTTCTTCGAGTATATTACTCTTGACGCTGATAAAATGTTGAATTCCTTTTGCTTTAAGGTCTTCAGTACAGGCAGGGGCGCCGGCAACCACGAAAATAGCGCTGTCGCCGGTTGCTTCGAAAGCAGCAGGAGCCAGTTCGGCATATTCGTCATCAGAGCTACACAGAACAATGATATCGGCGCCTGCTTTTTTGGCAGCTTCAACACCTTCTTCCACTGTTTTGAAACCGTTGTTGTCCATTACATCGAAACCGGCTACAGCGAAGAAGTTACAGGCAAACTGGGCACGGGCTTTACGCATGGCCAGGTTACCAATGGTCAGCATGAAAACCATCGGACGTTTCCCGGTTTTGGCAAACTCGTCGGTTTTATAGCGAAGCGCTTCGAAAGCCTGGGCGCCGCGGTATGGTTTCAGCGTTTCAATTTCAGCATCTTCTACAGTCAGGTCTTGCGGAGCAAATACTGAAGCATCCAATCCTGATTCGATTTTTTCAGTGAAGTTCGGGAACTGGTTTGTACCCAACAGGTTCTCACGACGGGTTGCAACGTTCATATCGCGTTTGGCTGCCATCTTTTTGATTCCAGCCTGAATGAACCCTTCTTTCAATGCAGCAAGGAAGCCGCCTTTTTCCTGAACGGCGATAAACAATGACCAAGCCTGTTCGGCAACTGCCGCGGTCAGTTCTTCCAGGTAGTACGAACCGGCTGCCGGGTCAACGATCTTATCGAAATGAGATTCTTCTTTCAGAAGTAGTTGTTGGTTGCGGGCAATCCGTTCCGAAAATTCGGTTGGCTGTTCGTAAACTGCATCAAACGGGAGCACCGTAATTGAATCGGCGCCGCCAATCGAAGCACTCATGGCTTCAGTTTGTGTCCGGAGCATATTTACGTAAGGATCGTAAATGGTTTTATTCCAGCTTCCGGTTTCGGCATGAACGTTCATTTTGCAAGCGCAGTCGCATTCCGGGCCAAAAGCTTTTACGATCTGGGCCCACAGCATACGGCCTGCACGCAGCTTCGCTATTTCCATGAAATAGTTGGCGCTCACAGCCAGGTTGAATTTAATTTTTTTTGCAACGGCGTCAACAGCCAGACCCTGGTCAGTTAACACGGTCAGATATTCGGCGCCCTGAGCCAGAGAGAAACCTAATTCCTGAACGATTGAAGAACCCGCATTGCTGAAGTTTTTGCCATTCACTGCCAGCGTCCGTAATTTGCTTAACTCTGCAGTCGACTGAACCATTTTGGCAGCCTGACCGATTACAAAATCCTGACCTTTTTTGAATTTCCCGTAGAGCGCATATTTACCGAACGGATCGTATTCGACCGAAGCAACTACTTTTTTCAGGTCCCAACTGCCCTTTTTCACATAGGCAGCAAATGCTTCAGCGATGCTGCAGGCATGGCATTTACTTACGAAGTTCACCTCGATTGCCTCAAGGCAAATATCTTCCAGTAAAACAGCCATGTCTTCCACGGTCCATTCCTTGCAATCATTAAAAACGAAAGCCAACGAATTCACCCCTTTCATCAAAACTTCACGGGCTTTTTTGTTGGCTTCAGCAAGGTCGGTAACTACAATGCTTTGTCTGACATACCATTCGTTGCTGTTTTTCTTGTTTCCGCGGACAAATGGGAATTCTCCAGGGAGGCTGTTCAGATAATCGAGCTTTTCGAGATCTTCAGCCCGGTAAAATGGTTTTACATTAATTCCATCGTTTGTTTTCCACACCAGTTTTTTTTCAAAGTCGGCGCCTTTCAAGTCGGCAACCACTTTGTCCATCCACTGTTGTGTACTGACAGGAGGGAATTCTTCAAAAAGTTTCATATATTTTTCTGCCATAACGTAACTGTTAAAAAATCAGGGGGCAAAATTAGTTGATTTTTAGGAAGGAACCGTGAAAAATGTCAAGTTTTTAGCTTTGAACACGTATTATTTTGCATCTGAAAATCAATTGATTGTAGATAGATAGAAATGTGTATATCTATTATTCGGAGAGTTTTAGTTGTGTTTTGAAGCTCATAAATACAGCCCAACTACAGCTTAGATAAAACGGACGAAGTTGTGCCAGTCATTTCGGCTCAAGCTGTGCCAGTCATTTCGGACGAAAGTGTGCCACTGATTTGAGGCATTTAAATTTTGTTTCGGTCCAAGTTGTGCCAGTTGTTTCGGTCCAAATTGTGC
>JAJUGZ010000106.1 GCA_029265715.1 Bacteroidota bacterium | reverse complement strand
TATTGAACCATTGGCCTGGCTCACGCGAACACTGGCTGTCATATCCGATTATCCGGCCAATCAACTGCACAAACTCCTGCCCGGGCAAAAGTAAAACCAATTTCTACAAAATGGCAGATGCTCATGCGCGGCGGCTTACGATTAAAGTTCGTCGGCAGCGAAAAGCCAATTGACCAAAGGACTTCATACAATGTATTTGCCGGAGAAACAGTCCGGTTCGTGGATTACTTTGAGGTTGAGTTCGACTTGGCACTACATCCACCTACCCACATTGGATATATTATCCGCATAAAAAATGAAGGGAACAGCAAGATATTTAATTTGTTTTACGATGGACAAGGAAATGATATCACCTTTAAGTTTAACGAAGAAGGCAAAAGCAGTCTTATTGTGGCCAAGATGGACAAAGAAGAATTGCAAAACCTGAACTGGTTTAAAATGAGAATATCTTTAAACCTGAAAAGCGATTCTGTTTATCTTACTATTCATAACAAGACATTTAAAGCCGGAAATCTGACCCTCCCAAATCCGTACAATGCAATCATTCTTTTTGGGAAAAGCGATTTCATAATTGATGTTCCCTCCTTTTCTATTAAAAATTTTACTATCCGGAATAATCAGGATAAAAAGAACTATTTTTTCCCTTTAAGAGAAACCGAAGGAAACATTGTTCATGAAAAAAATGGCAAAGCGACCGGCCAAGTATCCAATCCCGAATGGTTAATGAACGATGCTTACCACTGGAGGTACAAAACTACGTTTAAATCAAAATCTGTTGCAGGAGCGAATTTTAACCCGAGAAAAAAAGAAATTTATTACTTCAACAAAGACACGATACTTAGTTACAACTTAAGGTCGGGTGATACTCAAATAAATATATTTGACAAAAAATGCCCGGTTGACCTAATTTTGGGAACTAATTTTATAGACACAATACACAATAAACTGTACTCATACGAAACCTATTATGAAAATCCATATAACGGATTTACCGTTGCAAGTCTTGACCTGAATTCCTATCAATGGACAGGAGAAAGCCGGGAGCAATTAACATCGCCGTTGCATCATCATGGGTCGTATTTCAACCCTTCAACCGGGCAGTATACCATTTGGGGTGGTTTTGGCCGTATGCATTACAATAACGATTTTTATTCCTACGATATGCTTGCTCAAAAATGGAATAAACTTGACGGATTTATCGGAGATTTTTTGTCGCCCCGATATTTTTCATCGATAGGGTACCTAAAAAAAACGAATTCAGTTTACATTTTCGGAGGAATGGGAAACGAATCGGGAGAGCAAACAGTTGGACGCAAATATTACTATGACCTGCATAAAATAGATTTAAATACGAAGGTTATCACAAAACTTTGGGAAATAAACTGGGGAAAAGAGAATATTGTTCCGGTAAGGGGAATGATTATTCTAAACGACTCATGTTTTTACACACTTTGTTATCCCGAACATTTTTCCAAGTCATTTCTCAAACTATATCGGTTCTCGCTGAACGATGGTAAATACGAAATCCTTGGCGATTCTATCCCCATTTTTTCTGATAAAATAACCACCAATGCGAACCTCTACTACGACAGTGAGTTGAACAACCTGTATGCAATTGTGCAGGAATTCGACAATGATATTTCGTCCGATTTAAAAGTTTATTCACTGGCTTTTCCTCCGATAACTGAAGAACAACTCAAAAATTTTTCAAGAAAGAACAGCTTCAAGCCTATCCTAATTATCCTGTTTTTTATCGCCGGAGGCTCAACTCTTGCATGGGTTCATTTTAGAAGAAAAAAGAACCGCACAAATGTAAAACAGGATAATTCTTCGATTGACGTTAATGCTGGAAACAAGATAAAAACAAAAGCAACTAATACAACTGCTAATTCCGTCTATCTTTTTGGCGATTTTATGGTTCGCGACCGAAAAAACAAAGATATTACCTACCTGTTCAGCGCCCAGCTGAAACAAGTATTCTGCCTGATCCTTCAGTATAGTACATACAAAGAAGGTATTTCATCGCAACGCCTAAGTGAAATAATCTGGCCCGGCAAACCTGCAGATAAAGTGAAAAATTCGCGCGGGGTTACAATCAACCATCTACGTAAGGCGATAAGTGAGATCGATGGAATTGAACTGATCTATGAAAAAGGTAGTTTTAAAATAATAAAGACAGAAGAATTTTATTGCGATTATTCCCGTTGTCTGCAGATTATCTCATCTGAGAATTTGCAAGAATACCGGGATGACCTACTGACAATTTTAAATAGGGGAAAGTTTCTAAACCGTTCTGATCACCCGCTTTACGACTCACTTAAAGAATCTCTCGAACAAAAACTCGAACCCGTACTATTGTTGGAGATGAGCAAATGCTTCGAAGAGGAATTATATCAAATGACCATCGATATGGCCAATGCCATTTTCAATATCGACCCGTTAAATGATATCGCACTGTCATTCCAAATAAAATCCATGCAAAACCTTAAAATGACAGAAGAAGCCCAGCTTCGATACCAAACGTTTGTGCTCGAATATAAAAAAACGATGGGGAAAAACTATCCCCACCCTTTCAAATCGCTATACTAATCTCCCCAACCATCAAATCACGTCGATTCAACCGTTCGGCTTTGCAGTGTAAAGTTTTTTTAACAATTTTAATGATCTCAAAAATTAACCTGTCGGGACTGCCGATGAATCCTGAATTCTATGAAAAAATATTTGTTAACAACAGTCTTTATTTTCAGCCTGTCGGCACTGGTTGCCCAAGTTACCATGAAAAAAGACGATGGCGGGTTCTGGATCAAAGAAAAGGGGGAAAACGTGTTCTTCTTTCAGAAAGAAAACAAGAGCATCGACGGGAAATTCATCCGGTGCAATTATATCCATCCACTATGCACCCTTGACGGAACGGTGATGACCGAAGATTTTCCCGAAGACCACCTGCACCACCGTGGTGTGTTCTGGGCCTGGCACCAAATCAAAATTAACGGCAAACAAGTTGCCGACGGATGGGAACTTAACGATTTCAACGAAAAAATCAGCTCAGTTGAATTTAAACAAATCGACTCGAAAGGCATTTTAAAAACTACTGCCGAATGGAGGTCTCCACGTTGGAACGAGGGAAATGATCCGTTTGTTGAAGAATATGCGTTAATCACCATTCATCCACGAACGGCCAATTACCGGCGAATTGACTTCGAAATATCGTTACTGGCTTTAACCGACCATGTTGAGATTGGCGGATCTGACGACGAAAAAGGGTACGGAGGGTTCTCGGTCCGGATGAAACTGCCGGAAGATGTAAGGTTTGAAGGACGAGACGGGCTGCTCGAACCTCAAAACACAGCCATTGAAGGTGGAAACTTTGTCCGGATTGCAGGAACAATCGGGAAAAATGGACAACAGGGCGGGATGGTTATCTTTGCCTCGCCGGAGAACCCGGTACAACCACAAACCTGGATTTTACGCCAAAAAGCCAGCATGCAAAATGCTGTATTCCCCGGAAGAAACACCGTGTCTCTATCAACAACCACTCCCTTGGTCCTAAAATATTCTCTGCTGATTTACGCCGGAAACATGTCGTCCAGGCAAATCACGAAAGCGCTAAAGTAAAAACAGGCGGCCTATGACAGTTCAGGCAAAAAATCGAGTGTATCCTGCAATAACGCCCGACGTTGTTCATCAGAGTTCAATAAGGCTTCGCGGATACGAATAGTTACCTGGTCCAAAACTTCGGGAGTAACTTTGCCGGTCATGTTTTGGATAACCGTATAAGCCTCGAAGGCAACCACGAACTCCTGCTCGATGATCAGGTCGACAAACAGCGAAAGGTAATTGCTAAAATCAAGCCCATTCTCCCAGCAAACCGAAACTAAGCTTTTCAGTTCCGGCGCATATTTCTTATCCTGTATCGCATCAATGATCAACGGGATTGCATCGCTTTGCTTCAGATCGGCCAACAACGAAATGATCCGGGATTTAATTTCGGGATTCTCGGTCATCAGCATAAGTTCCATTAATACCGGGATATACGAGGCATTTCCCGAATCGCGCAATTCTCTGATTGTATCAATTACCTTGAGCGAGTCAGACGATTGCAAATCGCAGAGGATATGTTTATTTAGTTTGTTTTCTGACATGTTCGCGTTCATTTGCTGCAAATTTAATATTTTGGTTAAAAAACGGCCTAAATTTTTCCAGGAACTATTTTCGCTGGCAGAATGTTTACTTTTGTGGTCTGAAAACAATTAAAGCATGGAGAAAACCAAAGAACTTGCCGAGAAAAACATTGCCCGACTAATGCTGAAATTTTTCATCCCGTCATTCATCGGGGTATTCGTAAATGCTCTTTACAACATTGTCGACCGTATTTTTATTGGGCAAGGAGTTGGTTCAATGGCACTGAGCGGAGTGTCGGTTATTTTTCCAGTCATGCTTATCATCATGGGGTTTGGCCTGTTAATTGGCATCAGCACCGGCGTCCTGGTTTCAATCAGCATGGGGCAGAAAGACATGCACAAAGCCGAACGGATCTTGGGAACCAGCTTTCTGCTAATGATTGTAGTCTCTATCCTGGTCACAGTCATCGGTTTTGCCATCAAAGGACCTTTGCTCCGGTCGTTTGGCGCAACCCCCGAAACAATCGGGTATGCCAACGACTACCTCAACATCATTCTGGCCGGAGTTATTTTTCAAACAATCGGTTTTTCGCTCAACAACATCATCCGCGCCGAAGGAAATCCCAAAATTGCCATGGTTTCCATGTTAATCAGCGCCGGAACCAACCTGGTGCTCGATCCCATTTTTATTTTTGGGTTTGGAATGGGGGTAAAAGGAGCTGCCTATGCCACCATTATTTCCATGTTTATCCTGATGATCTGGGTCTTGGCCCATTTCAACAGCAGCAAAGCAGTCGTGAAACTTCGCCTTCACCACATCCGGTTCAACCGGGCCCTGACTTTTGAAATCATTTCAATCGGGATGGCTCCATTCTTCATGCAGATTGCCAACAGTTTTGTCCAGGGGCTCTTAAACACCAAACTGATCTCGTTTGGCGGCGATTTGGCCGTGGGGGCCATGGGGGTTGTCAACAGCGTTCAAACCATGATTATCATGTCGATTGTGGCCATCAATATGGCCTCTCAACCCATTATTGGGTTTAACTTTGGGGCCAGGTCGATACACCGGGTTAAGGAAACGCTACGGATAGCCATCGTAGCGGCAACCGCGATTGCAATCGGGGCTTTTGTTTTGGTGCAAACATTCCCTTCGATAATCGTCAAATTCTTCAATGCTTCTGACGACAATCTGATCGCTATCGGCAAACAAGGACTTCGAACCGGGCTGTTCACCCTCCCGATTGTTGGATTTCAGGTAGTAGCCGGAAACTTTTTCCAGTCAATCGGGAAAGCAAAAATTGCCACCTTGCTAACCCTGCTTCGGCAAGTAATTGTATTGATCCCTCTGATTTATATTCTGCCCAATTTTTGGCAACTAACCGGAGTCTGGGTATCCATGCCAATTGCCGATACCGTTTCGGCCGCGATCGTAGTCTTTTTCCTGACCCGAGAATGGAAGACCTTAGACCAGCAAGCTGCAACAGATCTGTTAATCTAAATTTTGACAGCCACAGCCACTAAAGGCAGACTGTTAGGTAAAAGTGCCCCACGCTGAAAATTACCATACCATTCAGAACCAGAGAACCCAGCCCGGTTCAGCATATTCTCCAATTCCTGTTTCCGGATTGCCCTCAACTGCACCCGGTTATCCAGTACCAGGGAACCTTTTTTAATCGTCAGCTTAGTTATAAAATCAAACAGGGGCCCTGCCTGACCTGATGAAAATTCATAATACCGTTCGAAACGGATCGTTTCATTTTCAATCAGCGGTAAACTTGTCATCGACGATTCCAGAATAAAATCGTAGTTTAAAATCTGAATAGCCAACGTTCCTCCTGGTTTAAGAACATTGAAGGCAGCGCTTAAAAACGTTAATAAATCTTCGTCCGATAGCAGATGAGCCAAGGTATTCCCAAAACAAAGCACACCATCGAACGTGCCCTCCGGAAAATGAGCTCCCATGGCCCGCATATCAAGCTGTTCAAAGTGAACAAGTCCTGTACTGCCGGCTTTTTCGGATGCCAGTCTCACCATTTCCGGATCAAAATCGAAAGCCGACATGGAATATCCGTTTCCCGCTAAATGGAGCGACAAAGCTCCGGTTGCGCAGCCCACATCAATCAGACGGCAATTCCCGGATAACGGGAACATGTTTTGGACAAAACGGATCTGCTCCTGATTAAGCGGGAAAATATCCGAATAATAGGTACTGATAGCCGAATAAAAATCCATCGGAAGAATAGGTTAATCGAAACGTTAAAACAAACTGAGTATAGAAATAGTTTGCTCCGAAATCACAATAAAACAGCCCCGGATTAAACATAGATGTCAATCCGGGGCATTTTACCGAACCATCATTTTCCGACAAGACCGATATCCGGTCTCAGGTAAAATTCAACAAGAACCAAAGCTGAAAAAGAAAGCCTCTCAAAGACGGCTTCAAGAGGCTTTCAGAATTTAAAGTATCTCACATGATTTAGTAGCCAGGATTTTGCCATGCGGCTTTCTGCTCGTCAGAAAGATTAGTACCATCATCATTCAACAACCCATCAATAAACGATTGTGGAATTGGACGAAGATTATGATGGTCATCAATATTAGTAGCCGCACGAGCATTAAATGTTTTTGCTCGTAATACCAATGTTTTTGTACGACTAAGATCTTCCCAGCGCAACCATTCTCCATCCAATTCTCGTGTGCGTTCATTCAATATAAAGTTCAACATCCGGTTGTAATCTCCACTGACTCCAAGGCTAGAGAGGACCGCCTCATCTTCTGCAGGCAATGACATATAACTAGTAATCTGAAGATTAGAGGGACCTGTTGTTTCGGTGATCCCGGTTGAAATATAATATGAATTAATCCATAGGTTCGCATTTTTGTAATTTGTAGCAGCAGTTCCTGTATTCAACGAATTTGTCTCAAACGCCTTAGAACCATCAACATAAGCTCTTCTATCTTCCCCATTCTTCCATTGAGCACGAGCTCGAAGAATATTAACTACATTAATTGCATCTTGGTATTTACCTTGACGAACAAGTGCCTCAGCCTTTACTAAATATGTTTCTCCAGTACGAGCCATGGTTACATCTCTGTGCGCATTCCCTTTTTCTGCTGTTCTTGATCCATCTTCAGCTTTATTCAACCCTGCCCAGAAATTAGTGGTCACAGGATTACCTGTTGAGCCATATTGATCACCTACAAACTGTCCCTTCAAATACAACGGAAATACACATGGGATCCACTTCCCTGTTTCTGGATTAATAAATGTGCTTTTCTTTGTGCTTGCCGTAGTACCAAATTGATCAGATTGATTATCAAATCGATGGTCATCCTTTTTATTTAAAATAAACATAATCGCAATATCCCCGGGGACAATCTTAGCATTCCCCATTGATTCATTTAAAGTAGTATTCGCAACTTGCGTACATCCAAATATTGTTTTAAATGACTTCCACATACGCGCATCATTTACATTATCAAAAACTGCATAATTATACTCAGTAGGGCGACAACGCTGGAATTCCATACCTCCGATCCAAATACCCCTCTGTACCCATTTAGCACTGCCTGTTTGCCATTGGCAATTAAGATAATTATAGGTCCTATTTCCGTAACGACCTTCGGCACTAGCATCGCCATTAAATAATGCAGCTAACAATACTTCGGAGTTTCCTTCAATTGCACAGTCAATCCCTGTCCAGTTTGCGTATGTGTCATTATAATCATTCGCAAGTGGGTGATTAGCAATAACATAATCACAAAGTTGAATAATCTTGGATAAATCAGCTTCCTTATACGAACTGTTCCATGAGTCATTGCGCTCGGAACAACGAAACAAAAGAGCTTTGGCAAGAAAATGTGCAGCTGTTGATTTTGTCCATGTGCCAACACCTCGCGATTGTGTTTCGTCTAAAAAATTATATGCTTTTTCTAGATCAGAGATAATCTGTGCCCAACATTCTTCTTCTGTTGCGCGTTTAAAATTACGTACAACACCCGCTACAGGCTCAGTTTGTAGCGTAACTGCCCCATATTGAGCCGTCAAACGGTAATAATTATATCCGCGAAGAAAATATGCTTCTCCAAGACATCTATTTTTAGACTCTTCATCGGTAAAATATTTTTGGTTTGCAATCAAGGTATTAGCAGAAGCAATACCAAAGTACAACTCATCCCACAAAGCAGCAGGACTTGGACAGTTATTATTTGCCGCACCTGTAGCTACTGTTGCGCCAACCGGACCAAAGCGGCTATCATAAGTATTCCAAGGTTCGCTAGTCAGATCATTTGCTGTAGTGAATTCATCAGTTCCATACTGAGTTATGGCATAAGCCCATTCGTATCCAAAATGCCAGCGCAAGTTGCCATATAGACTAACAGCAAGTCCCTCAAGACCTTCTTGGGTCTGAAAATACTGTGTGCTATATTGTGTTGTCAACTCCTCTTTAAGAAAATCTTTACTACAAGATGTGATATTCAGAAGAAAAACAAAAACCAATAAGCTACGAATAATATTATTTATTTTCATCTTTTCTCATTTTAATATTTTAAAAAGAATTCTTCAAAAACCGACATTAACTCCTAATACCCAGCCCCGGTTAAAAGTTGAACCACCTAAATCAAGATCTAACCAATCAACGGTAGAATAAAGCGTAAATGGGTTTTGTGCTTGTATATACAACTTGAACTTATTGATGCCTACCTTCTTACAAATGTTTGCAGGTATAAAGTAACCTAAAGAAATATTCCTCATTTTCAAAAAAGAAGCATTCCTAAAGCCAAGTAATGAAGAATACGAATCTCCCCCTGATGTGCTTAATATTGGTTTCTGCCATTCAGCATCCGTATTGGTAGGAGTCCAGTAATCGATTTCACGCTGTTGAAATAAACCCAGCTGCGCCTCCCCACCTGTGCTGACCATATACCCCATACGCCCAATAATTAAAAATGAAAATTCAAAATCTTTTAAGAATGAAATCGAGCTATTGATGCCCAATGTCCACTTTGGATTTTTTTGTCCCAAGATTACGCGATCATCTTGATCAATTTTATAATTTCCATCCTGATCTATTGGTTTTACCTTCCCCGCTTCGAAATTATGTCCGTTTGCATTGAATTTGGCCATTTCTGTCGCATCTGACTCCTGCCACAACCCATCACATTTATACCCATAATAAACATTCAACGGTTGTCCAATAAACCAACTATTATCTACCATGTCTTCTTTCCCGTAAGCCAGTTCGACAATCTCGTCTTTCTGGTATGCAGCACTAATCCCAAAGTCCCATGTAATATCTTTATTTTTAATAGGAACAACATTCAATGTAACATCAACTCCTTGGTTCTTAGTCTTTCCAACATTAGCATAGGTAGAAGCATATCCTGTTATAGTCGATATTTTCATATCCATGATCAAATCGCTTGTTCTTGATTTGTAAAAATCAAGTGCTCCATACACTCTGTTATTGAACACACTATAGTCCACTCCAAAGTTATACTGTGTTGTTTTTTCCCATCCAAGTAATGGATTAGCCATTTTATTATAACTACTTGTATAATACGGTTCATTGGTCGTATAGCCAAGCGTATTACCTCCACCTGTTCCGAATGGCACATAAACTGCAGAAATACCTCCCAATGTTTGGTAAGGACTAACTGCTGAGTTCCCTGTTGTTCCTACCCCCAACCGTATTTTTAACTGGTCGATTACCGAAACAGTTTTCATGAATCCTTCCTGTTCCATACGCCAAGCAATCGACATTGATGGGAAAAAGTCCCACTTATGACCTTCGGCTAACTGAGTTGCACCATCCCAACGACCTGTGGCTGTAAGAAGATACTTTTCGTTAAAAGCATAATTAAACCGTGCCATGTATGATTCAAGCCCTCTCTCTGTAAGACCAGACGACATAGAAGCATCGCTTTCTGTTGCCGTAATATCAACGGTCCCCATCGCATTCCACTTGTATGATGATTTTTGAATATTATTTGCACTCATACCGCTTGTTTCAGTATTCCATGAAGAAGCCGTGTGTAACAATGTAGCCGACAACTTGTGCTTATCAAATATTTTTGTATAATCAAGCTGTTCATCTAAAGTCCAAGAAATGTCACGCTGATTTCCAATAGAAGCATAACTACCTGCAGAACCAAGTCGTGCAGCAGAACTATTATCGATATAAACACCTCTTCTGTAATTACGGTAATCAGGACCAAAATTTAATTTAAATGTTAATCCATCTAGTGCCGAGTGCACTTTGCCAAAATCAATGGCAGCATAGAAACTGCCTAGAATACGTGCAACCTCCCTTTGATCTTGTGACTTCTTCCATTCGTCGATTATGGTATAAACCGATCCGTTCCCTCCCATATTCCCAGGAGTTGTAATAATATTACCATCTTCATCGTACGGCAAAGCAAAATTTCCAATGGCCTTAGCGGCATCGTATATATTGGTTGGACCTGAACTCGACGACTGACCGGTACGCGAATATCCATATTCCTGAACACTCCACGATCCATTAATGCTACCTCCCATTTTAATCCATTCATTCAAAGAGGCATCGACATTAACTTTGCTGGTATAACGCTTATATGATTGTCCTTTCTCGGTTCCTTTATTATCAAGATAGCCAAAAGAAACATAGGCACTCATGTTTTTCGACCCACCACTTGCACTAATAGTATGATCCTGTGTGAGGGCAGTTTGGGTAACAAAATCGGTCCAATCTGTATTTTTCACCTTAGAACCATCCCAAGTTCCATTCACCCATCCATTCATAATGTTATTATAAGCTGTTTGATCCATCCCTACTCCACCAAAAATAACCTGGTCATTTTCATAAGTAGGTTGATCTCCACGAGCATAAATGCTGGGGGCTGAATTATAATAAGCCCAGCGTCTCCAAGTAATATAATCGCTAGCAGACATTGCTGGTGATTTGTCAATAATATTCTCCGAAGTAAAAGTTCCCGAATAGTTCAAATCCAAACGGCCTTCTCTTCCCTTTTTCGTTGTGACAATAATTACTCCGTTTGCTCCACGCGACCCATAAACCGCTGTTGCAGACGCATCCTTCAATATATCAACAGATTCGATGTCACTGGGATTTATTGTCTCAATCGAACTCGCCGACATTATCGGAACTCCATCTACCACATACAAAGGAGAGTTTGTTGCTGTTAAAGAGCGCACCCCTCGAATAAGAATAGACCCAACTTCTCCAGGCCGTTCATTTGAAGTGATATCAACCCCAGCAGCCCGCCCCTGCAAGGCTTCAAATGTATTTTTAACCGGATGAGACGTCAATTCTTCTGAAGATATGCTAACCAAAGCCCCGGTAACATCGCTTTTCTTAACAACCCCGTAACCAACAGCCACAACTTCTTCCAAGCCGATGGTTTCTTCTTCGAGGACCACATTGATTACCGATTTGGATGCAACAACTTCCTGTGTTTTCATACCCACAAACGAGAAAACGATAACCGATTTATCGCTGCTTACCCCGTTTAATGTATAACTTCCGTTCGCATCGGAAATAGTTCCATTGCTGGTTCCCTTTTCGAATACCGTAACACCCGGCAGCGGTTCGCCGGTTGCTGAAGTGACTTTTCCGCTAATTTTTTTCTGCTGTGCCGAAACAGATCTCAACTCCCCGGCTTGCGAAGCAGGCGTGATTACAATGAGATTGTCGTCGTACAGACGGTACGAAAAACCACGGTCATCCAGAATCATGTGAAGGATTTTTTCAACATTGGCATCTTTTACATTGATGGAGACTTTTTCAGTCACGTCCAATTGTTCACGCTGGTAAAAAAAACGAAAATCAGAAGTTGCTTCAATCTGCCTCAACACATCAGCAATCTGTGTATCTTTTAGTTCAAGAGTGAGCTTTGCCGACTGAGAGTAAACCGAAGCAGAAACCTGCATCAGACAGGCCAAGAAGATAAAAATGCTTAATCTCATTTTGAATAATACATTTTTTACCCCCCGACTTAGCGGGAAGGTCCTGATTAATTTTTTTTTCATAAGTTTGTCAATGATGGTTATTACTAATTCAGTTTCAACAAACTGAATGTGATTCATTTTTCAACCGGACGATGTGCCAGCATCTTCCGGTTTTTTTCTTTTAACTAATCTTCAAACATTGAATGGTTATTTCATAGGCTTCGTATTTTAGTTTTTCTGTTTCTTCTCTATTATAATAATTTGATTCTCTATACGATAATTAATTGGCAAGGTGTGATTTAATATCTCCAGGATTTCTGTAATCTTCTCGTTTTTCAACGTCCCGTCGTAATGATATTTTAACAGATCCGTATCTTTCACTTCGAACTTAACGCCATAGCGCCGCTCCAGAATGACAAACAACTCGCCCAGCGACTTATTAATAAATATCAGCTTATTATCTTTCCAGGCCGAATAAATTGTTGCCTCTACATTTTTTTTGGTAATCGTGTTTTTATCCATCGAATAAGTCAACTGGTCGCCTGGCTTCAAATAAGCGGGCTCTTTTAGTTTCAGGCTTTTCCCTGATGCAATTTCGACAGAACCTTCTTCGAGTGTGGTTACAACTTCACGGTCTTCAGCATACGCTTTTACATTAAATTCAGTCCCGGTAACTTTTACATCGTAGGCCGGAGTATGCACAACAAAACCGGCCCCCTGCTTTTTGCTGACCTTAAACCAAGCCTCCCCTTCAAGAAACACCTCGCGTTTGTCGCGATATAAGGCTGGATTGTATTTTATCGCCGAAGCTGCATTCATAAAAATTACAGTACTGTCGGGCAATACCATTTGCGAAATGGAACCAGCCGGTGTAATTGATGTCATGAATAAGTCTTTATCCTGCCTGTTGTGCGAATTGATGATCCCGGAAATTATTAATCCGGCAGCAACAATAGCGGCGGCGCTTATCCAGGGCAAGTGACGAAGAATGGCAACCTTTCCGGAGCGTTCTCCCCTGATTTTCTTGAGTATCTGCCCATACAACTTATCAAAATTTACCTCCGGCGACTTCTCATCACTCATATTATTCAGGTCGGTCAACAATTCGCTTTTCAGGCCAAACTCTTCTTCTTCCACGTGAAACCGTGCATAGAACCGCTTATCGCGGTGATTATCAGACGATCCTAAATTTATATCAGGTGCATTATGTGTGGGTATCTTGCTCATTTAACAATTTTAGTTTGATAATAGATACGCAGCTGCACCCCTACTTACTCACTCTGTCTCAAAAAAAAACATTTTTACAGAGTTTTTTTCTATCCCGCTAAAAAGAAACTATATCATATCACTATTATCCGACTAATCTAAAATTCTGAAGATATTGTCTTCTAATTTTCTGGTAGTCAATCATTATTATTTTTATTTCAAAAGTCACCCCCCCTTCAAAATGCAAGTTTTGTTTGCAAGGATGATGCGGTGAACTC
>JAJUGZ010000158.1 GCA_029265715.1 Bacteroidota bacterium | reverse complement strand
GATATGGTTTATTTTTCCTATCTTCCAAATCTTTTTTTAGAAAATTTCAAACTCCCTCAAAAAGACTGCTAACCACCACCTTATGAACTCCGCTTAACACCCGGGGAATACCCCGGTCCCGTTTAGCGGCTGCAAATATACACCCTTTTTATTCCCTTCCAAACCTTTTTTGTGCTTTTTTTCTGGAAAGATAAGCTCACCCCACGCAAAAACCTCGTTCACAGTAAAGTTATTAAACAAGATTTTTTCACTTTTGTTGCACTTGGCTACATGTTGTAGGAAATATATCATTCTTTTACCTCATCTAAACCCCAATATCTTTCCCCAGAAAAAGAGAGTGAGTAAATCAGGCTACCGAATTTACCCAGATAAGAACGGGATCAATATTCATAGATTACTCCCAACTTTACCGGCCTGGAAGCGCCTGTTACCCCGGGAAGATTACCTGCTGCGTTATGAATCCGACGCATGGCAAGCCAGGCAAAACAAACGGCTTCAACCCATTGAACCGGCAAACCCAACTCATCCGTCGTCGAAACTTTCAGATCTGGAAGATTGGCTTTCAGCCGTTCCTGTAAATACGCATTAAAACTACCACCGCCGCATAAATAAACGGCATTCGCCTGTGTTCCATACATTCGAATGGCACGACTGATCGTAACAGCTGTTAATTCAAGCAAAGTTGCCTGGACATCTTCCGGAGGAGACCAGCCAAACCGCCCCAATTTTTCCTTTATCCAACTCAAATTAAAAAGCTCTTTGCCCGTACTTTTAGGCGCAGGCAACGAAAAATACCCATCAGACAGAAATAAATTTAACAAATCTGCATTCATTTTTCCGGAACGAGCCCATTCTCCTCCCCGATCAAATTTCTCATTTTTTATGTGCTGAATCCATAAATCGAGTAAACAATTCGCAGGCCCCGTATCAAAACCAAGCACATTCTCTTCGTTTTCTGAAAGAATTGTGATGTTCGCAATGCCTCCCAGATTTAAAATAATCCGTTTTTCATCCGGAGAATTCAGAAATTTTTGATGAAAAGCCGGAGTAAGTGGAGCTCCTTGTCCATGAAAAGCCATATCCATCCGGCGAAAGTCGGCAACGGTTGTTATTCCGGTCTTCGCCGCTACCAAATTTGCATCACCTAATTGCATCGTAAACGGAAATTTCCCATCCGGTGCATGAAAAACAGTTTGCCCATGACAGCCAATTGCCTTAATTTCTTTAGAAGAAACCGACGTTTTCGCCAGAAGTTGGGTTACACAGTCGGCATAACACAGCCCCAACCGATGATCAATTTCGCCCAACTGTAGTAACGAAATATTAAATGTTCTAAGCAATTGAAGTATATCGCCCTTCAAATCATCCGGGAAATCCATGGAATGTGTTCCAAGCAGTTCCAATTTTTGATTATCAAAACCGACCAAAACGGCATCAATCCCATCAACACTGGTTCCTGACATTAATCCGATATAGAGTTCCATAAGCATTTTCTGTTTGATCTTCAAATCTACGAAAGCGGATACAAAAAAAGCCGGCTAAGAAACCGGCTTTTCATTCATATCTTTAAAATACTAGTTTAACTCGAATTTGTAAGATCCCAGATCGTCGATTGATGATGAGCGGATGAACTCTGAATGTGCTTTTACCTGAGCTTTGGCAAATTTCACAAAGGTTTTGGTTGATCGCAAGAATGAGCTATCACGATTGGTATCGGTCAAAAGTAAATAACTCATGATAATATAACCAGCCATCTCGACCAAGCGACGTGCATGAAAATCGATAAATTCCGCATCGTTTGTATCGTTTACTTTTGCTACGGCTTCTTCGTATTCTTCTGTCAGGATAATCAAAGTCCGACGAATTGATTCCAGCTCCGGAGAAATTTTCTGAGCTTCATATTCACGAATTTGAGCCAAATAAGCACCGGTGGTTACACCACGAATGGCAGCCACAACCTGTAGTTGGGTAGTTCCTTCATAAATCGAAGTAATACGGGCATCGCGATAGATACGTTCGACCGGATAATCTTTCATGAAACCTGATCCGCCATGAATCTGCACCGCTTCGTAGGCCAACTGGTTACAGAATTCAGAAGAAATACCTTTGGCCAGCGGAGTAAATAAGTCGGCCAATTTCTGGTACTTCTTCATTTCGTCGCGCTCTTCATTATCCAGTTTCCGTTCTTCTGAAATATGCATATATGTTTTATACATGTCGACAAAACGGGCCGTTTCGTACAACAACGAACGAGAAGCGTCTAATTTTGCTTTCATCGTTGTCAGCATCTCGTAAACAGCAGGGAACCGAATAATCGCTTTTCCGAACTGCATACGTTCTTTGGCATAAGCCAATGCTTCGCGGTAAGCAGCTTCGGAAACCCCTACCGATTGAGCCGCAATACCCAAACGAGCTCCGTTCATCAAGGCCATCACATATTTGATAAGCCCCATTTTGCGGCTTCCTACCAGTTCTGCCGGCGCATCTTTAAACACCAATTCACAAGTAGGGGAGCCGATAATACCCATTTTGTGCTCGATCCGGCGAACAGTTACGCCTCCATTTTTTTTGTCGTAAATATACATCGACAACCCACGCCCATCTTTAGTTCCAGCTTCCGAACGGGCCAAGACCAGAGAAATATCGCCATCGCCATTGGTGATAAACCGTTTTACCCCATTCAACAACCAGGTACCTTTGGCTTCGCTCCAAGTTGCTTTCAGTTGAACTGCCTGCAAATCCGAACCGGCATCCGGTTCGGTCAAGTCCATGGCCATTGTTTCACCAGCGCAAACACGAGGCAGGTATTTTGCTTTCTGTTCTTCGGAAGCGAACTCATTAATAGTTTCAGCACAATCCTGAAGCCCCCAGATGTTCACAAAACCAGCATCAGCACGTGAAACAATATCAGCAGCCATGATGTAGGGAACGATCGGGAAATTAAGTCCGTCGTATTTACGGGGCAGCGACATACCCATCAATCCGGCTTTACGCAAAGCTTCGATGTTCTTCTCTGTGCCACTGGCGTATACAACATGTCCGTCAACCACCTTCGGCCCTTCGGCGTCGATACCTTCAGCATTTGGACCAATGATATTTCCACAGATGTCGCCAACTACTTCCAGAACCTGATCAAAACTATCGATGGCATCTTCATAATCCATCGGAGCATAATCATATTTATCTTTTTCTTCGAAATTCCGTTCTTTCAGTCGAACAATCTTCTCCATCAACGGATGGGTCAGGTGGAATTTCAGTTCTTTATTATCGGTATAAAAATTAGCCATTTCATTTAATTTTTTAGCCCCTCCTGACCTCCCCAACGGGAGGGATTGGGTTATAAGGCATTAGTTAAACCATATTCATATCGTTAATCAGTCTTCCCTCCTTCGGAGGGGTTGGTGAGGCTTTATTTTGTATTTGCTTTATAGTACTTGATCATCTTGGGCAAAATTTCGCTCACATCACCAGTTATCACATAATCGGCAATTGAGTTAATCGGAGCTTCCGGATCGGTATTGATCGCAATGATCTGAGCAGACTCTTCCATACCGGCACGGTGCTGGATTTGTCCGGAAATGCCACAGGCGATGTACAATTTTGGACGAACAGTGACCCCCGTTTGCCCGATCTGACGTTCATGTTCGGCATAACCAGCATCGACAGCAGCACGAGAGGCTCCAACTTCTCCGCCCAATACTTCGGCCAGCTCGTACAACAACCGGAAATTTTCTTTTGAACCAACGCCATAACCACCGGCAACAATGATCGGAGCGCCTTTAATGTTCACCTTACTTTTTTCCATGTGACGTTCGATCACTTCAACCACGAAATCGGTATCGCTGGTATATTTTGCCACATCGAGTTTCTTGATTGTCCCTTTGTATTTTGGATCAACAATTTCTTTTTTCATTACCCCTTCGCGAACAGTTGCCATCTGCGGGCGGCAATCAGGATTGATGATCGTCGCGATGATGTTTCCGCCAAAGGCCGGACGAATTTGGTACAGCAAGTTGTGATATACTTTCCCTTCTTTTTTGTCTTCATGATCACCGATCACCAACGAAGTACAGTCGGCAGTCAACCCGCTGTGCAGAGCCGACGAAACACGTGGGCCTAAGTCGCGACCAACCGAGCTGGCTCCCATCAGGGCGATCTGCGGTTTTTCTTCCTGAAATAGTTTGACAATAATCGAAGTATGAGGCAAGGTCTGGTAAGGAGACAAGCGCTTATCGTCGGCCACATGCAACACATCCACTCCGTAAGGGAAAATATCTTTTTCAATGCCTTCCAGTTGATAACCGATGGCAATTGCTTCGAGTTTACATTTCAATTCGTTGGCCAGCGAACGACCTTTGGTCAGCAATTCCTGACTAACATCGGCAACATGGCCATCTTCTATTTCGCAATAAACAAAAACACTATTCATATTGTGTCAATCTTTAACGGTTATCCAATGGTATGACTATCGATTAATTCACGCATCAACAGGTTGATATCTTCATCCGAAGAAGTAATGATTTTGGCTTCTTTAGCCTGAAGAACAACATTATCAACTTTTTTCACTTTAGTAGGCGAACCAGCCAAACCCAACTCTTCCGGGTTCGAATCAATGTCCTGAACAGTCCATTCTTTGATATTCAGGTATGGACGATCGTTGTATAGATGCATGTAATCTTCGTTGGCGATCTGAAGTTCGCTCACGGTTTTGGCATGTTTGTAACGCATAAGCAATTTCGCGTTTCGCGCACGACAGTCTGGAGCTGAACCGTTTACAGTTATAACCAAAGGCATTGGACAACGAACGACCTCAACTCCTCGCTCCAGACGCCGTTTCATGGTTACCTTCCCATTTTCAATTGACCGAATTTCTTCGACATATGTAACCTGAGGTAAGCCAAGTTTTTCGGCAACCTGAGGCCCAACCTGGGCAGTATCTCCATCGATTGCCTGGCGACCGGCAATAATCAAATCGAATGAAGCAATCTTTTTAAGGGTTTGAGCCAAGGCATATGATGTAGCCAAGGTGTCCGATCCGGCAAACGCACGGTCGGTAAGCAAGATCCCGTCGTCGGCACCGCGGAACATCCCTTCGCGAATAATCTCGGCAGCACGGCCAGGCCCCATTGTTAAAATTGTGACAGTTGTTCCGGGAAACTGATCTTTAATCCGGAGCGCCTGCTCCAGCGCATTCAAATCTTCCGGGTTGAAGATCGCAGGAAGAGCCGCACGATTGATCGTACCATCGGCTTTCATTGCATCTTTGCCTACATTCCGCGTGTCGGGAACCTGTTTGGCAAGAACGATAATTTTATATCCACTCATAAGTTATTAGTATTATTTTCTTTATCGAAAGAACCTTTCGCTGTCGTTTAGTTAATAAGTTCTTGTCAAAATAATTCTCTTCTACCATTTCTGAAACTTATCCTGAAAAATTTTAGACCAAAGTGAACCTTCTCATCAAAAACATTGTTTTAAACTGTTTATCGTTCAGCATAATTGTTTCAGAGGGAAGCAAATATAAATATTCAGGTTTTACAAATCAAGGAAGAGGAGTATTGGTTGCCGGCTATAATTGGGGGGTCATTATACCTAAATCTCAGGAACTTTGATTTTTTATGAAATTTGATCTCTGAAGCGCACACTGAATCAGTCATTAAAACAATCAACCTGTTTTTTCAAAAAATCTTTAACCTCAAATATCCTCGATAATTTAGATTGATTTTAATTTATGGTTCATCCTACTAATGCGTACCTATCATTATGAAGGTCCAATATTTTTAGGTTGAAATATTCTATATCACGGTACCCGTACGCTTTTCTTTTCAGGACTTTTATTTTGTTGTTCATGCCCTCCAGTGGTCCTGTCGATATTCGATAGTTGAACCAGTTTAAAATTC
>JAJUGZ010000048.1 GCA_029265715.1 Bacteroidota bacterium | reverse complement strand
TTAATTTATAAAACAACAATTCAGAACGATGAAGAAATTCATGGATGAAAACTTTCTGTTGCAAACAGAAACGGCGCAGAAGTTATATCATGAGCATGCGGCCAAAATGCCGATCTTCGATTATCACTGCCATATTCCGCCCAAGGAGATTGCTGATGATAAACGATTTGAAACAATAACCCAGATCTGGTTGTATGGCGACCACTATAAATGGCGGGCCATGCGTACCAACGGGGTCGACGAACGGTATTGTACCGGTGATGCCAGCGATTGGGAAAAGTTTGAAAAGTGGGCCGAAACGGTTCCGTATACACTCCGGAACCCATTGTATCACTGGACTCACCTGGAGTTGAAGAAGTTTTTCGGGATTGATAAAATACTGAGCCCCAAAACGGCCCGCGAAATTTATGACGAGTGTAACGAGAAACTGAGTTCTCCGGAATACAGTTGCCGCGGAATTATCCGGATGGCAAATGTTCACACCATTTGTACCACCGATGACCCGGTTGACAGCCTGGAATATCACAGGGCCATTAAAGCCGATGGGTTTGAGGTGAATGTATTACCGGCCTGGCGCCCCGACAGCGCCATGATGGTGGAAGATCCGGCGGTATTTAACGCTTACGTGGCCAAGCTTGAAGCTGCATCCGGAAAATCAGTCAGCACTTTTGACGAGTTCATGGCTGTTCTGGACGAACGGCACCAGTTTTTCCATGAAAATGGCTGCCGTTTGTCAGACCACGGTCTGGAAACTGCTTATGCTGCCGAATATACAGAGGCTGAAATCAAGGCAATCTTCGGTAAAACCCGAAACGGTTCAATGTTAACTGCTGCCGAAATTGAGAAATTCAAATCCTGCATGTTGTACGAGTTCGGTGTGATGGACCATAAGCGGGGCTGGACACAGCAGTACCACCTGGGCGCTTTACGGAACAATAACAGCCGTTTGTTCAATAAATTAGGGCCAGACAAAGGATTCGATTCGATTGGCGATTTCGAAATTGCACGTCCGTTGTCAAAACTGCTGAATAAACTTGACACCGAAGATAAATTGTCGAAAACCATTCTGTACAACCTGAACCCGCGTGACAACGAGTTGATGGCTACCATGATCGGAAATTTCCAGGATGGTACAGTTCCAGGGAAACTCCAGTACGGTTCAGGGTGGTGGTTCCTCGACCAGAAAGACGGGATGGAAAAACAGATGAACGCATTATCAAACCTGGGTTTGTTAAGCCGGTTTGTCGGAATGCTTACTGATTCGAGAAGTTTTCTGTCGTACACCCGGCATGAATACTTCCGTCGCACATTGTGTAACCTGTTGGGCAACGATGTTGAAAACGGCGAAATTCCATACGATATGGAACTTCTCGGAAAGATGGTAGAAGACATTAGTTTCAACAATGCGTACAACTATTTTAAGTTTTAGTTAGAAACCTGAAATAAAGAGTTTCTCCGGCTATGTTTTTTGTTTGGCCGGGGAAAAATCATACTTTTGCAATCGATTGCAATAATTCATTGATTAAAAAATAAATCATTATAGTACGAAATAGCCAGAAGAGCCGAGGCTCATACAAATCGAAAATGTATCAATGGCTATTCCATGCGTTGGATTCTAAATTGAAAAACTGAAGTTGACACGAAAATTATAGAAACCAAATTTGAAAATTTACACACATGAAAGTAGTTACATTCGGAGAGATCATGTTGCGCCTGGCAACACCGGGATATTTGCGGTTCTCGCAGAGCACAGAATTGTCGGCTACCTTTGGCGGAGGTGAGGCAAATGTGGCTGTTTCTTTGGCCAATTATGGCATCCCTGTCGATTTTGTTACCCGTCTTCCTAAAAACGATATCGGTCAGGCTTGTATGATGGACCTGCGAAAATATGGTGTGAACACCAGTCATATTGTTTGGGGCGGAGAACGCCTGGGTATCTATTTCCTCGAAACCGGAGCTGTCAGCCGGGGCAGTAAAGTGGTTTACGACCGTGCCCATTCAGCTATTTCCGAAATCAAACCGGGGATGATTGATTGGGACAAGGTGTTCGACGGAGCTAATTGGTTCCATTGGACAGGTATTACCCCGGCCATTTCTCAGGGTGCTGCCGATGTTTGTCTGGAAGCGATTAAAAAAGCAAACGAGAAAGGTATCACCGTTTCATGCGACCTGAACTATCGTAAAAATCTCTGGAAATATGGCAAAAAAGCCGGTGAAGTAATGCCCGAACTGGTTGCCGGAACGGATATTGTTTTGGGCAATGAAGAGGATGCCGAAATGGTACTGGGTATCAAACCGGAAGGTGTTGATGTAACTGGCGGGCATGTTGAGGCTGCCGCTTACGAATCGGTTTCGAAACAAATCATGGCGAAATTCCCGCGTTGTAAGAAAGTAATCACGACACTGCGTGGTTCGGTAAATGCAAACCACAACAGCTGGTCGGGCGTACTGTGGGATGGAAAACAATTGTTTGAAGCCCCGACTTACCAGATTACCCACATTGTCGACCGTGTTGGCGGTGGCGACTCATTCATGGGCGGGTTGATTTATGGTTTGCTGACTTACACCGGCGACGATCAGAAAGCATTGAATTTCGCAGTCGCTGCGTCATGCCTGAAACATACGATTTATGGTGACTACAACCAGGTGTCGGTTGACGAAGTTGAAAAACTGATGGGCGGCGATGCTTCCGGTCGTGTAGCGCGGTAGGCCCCCAAAATCCCCCGAAGGGGGACTTTAGCTGTTATTCCAAGGTTTATAGTGATATTGTAAAATTTTTGAAAACTGGTTAACCCGCCAGTTCTCCCCCTTTGGGGGGAGATAAAGGGGGCTAATAATGGCAAGATTTACAAGAATAGAAGTTACTCAGAAAATGAAAGAAACAGGCATTGTGCCTGTATTCTACCATAAAGATATCGACGTTTGCAAGTCGGTTCTGAAAGCCTGTTATGATGGCGGAATCCGTGTTTTTGAGTTTACCAACCGGGGCGATTTTGCCCACGAAATTTTTGGTGAACTGAATAAATGGGCAGCCCGGGAATGTCCGGAGATGATTCTGGGTGTCGGGTCGATTATCGATGGGCCGACCACTGCTCTCTATATTCAATTGGGCGCCAATTTTATTGTTTCTCCGCTGATTGATGAAGAAATGGCACGTATCTGCAACAAGCGCAAAATTGCCTGGAGTCCGGGTTGCGGATCGGTTACTGAGATTGGCCGCGCCCATGAATTAGGCTGCGAAGTGGTGAAAATTTTCCCCGGATCGGCAGTTGGCGGTCCAAGCTTTGTTTCGGGAGTTTTGGGCCCCATGCCGTATGCCAGCATCATGCCAACCGGCGGTGTTACCCCCGACGAAGAAAACCTGACCAAATGGTTTAAAGCCGGCGTTCATTGTGTGGGAATGGGTTCTCAGTTATTTCCGAAAGAAGTACTTGCCAAAGGAGATTTTCAGTACATTACCGACATGTGTGCCAATGCTCTTGCGATCGTAAAAAAACTCAGATAAGAACACAGAAATTAAATCCTAATCAATAAATCTAAATTATGCAATCAAAAACAATCAGCGGGAAGATGACGAACTACCGGTGGATGATCTGCACCATGCTCTTTTTCGCGACAACCATAAACTATCTTGACCGACAGGTTTTGTCATTAACATGGAAAGATTTTATTTCACCCGAGTTTCACTGGACAAATAGCGACTATGGCACAATTACGGCCTTATTTTCAATTTTTTATGCCATAAGTATGTTGTTTGCCGGTCGTTTTGTCGATTGGTTGGATACAAAAAAAGGATTCCTTTGGGCCATTGGCATCTGGTCATTGGGGGCTGTGCTCCATGCTTTTTGCGGTATTGCAACCTCCGGGATTTTGACCGGAAAATGGTTGGTCGGGTTTGCAGAAGCCCGCGAAATAATTGGCACAGTAGATAATGCCTCTAAAATTATAACCGTAAGCGTTGCCTTATTCATCTTTGCCCGTTTTGTTTTAGCGGTGGGTGAAGCTGGAAACTTTCCGGCAGCCATTAAAACAACTGCCGAATACTTTCCGAAGAAAGACAGGGCTTTTGCTACCAGTATTTTTAATGCCGGAGCTACTGTGGGCGCCTTGGCCGCTCCGGTGACGATCCCGTTTATCGCAAAAGCCTGGGGCTGGGAAGCTGCCTTTATTGTTATTGGTGCTTTAGGATTTGTCTGGATGGGGTTCTGGGTGTTCGTGTATCACAAGCCTGAAGTTCATCCCCGGGTGAACCGGGCTGAGTTGGATTACATTCAGCAGGATCGCCTGGCAGACCAAAAGATTATTGAGGAGGTCGAGGCACCGAAACGCAAAGCGTCTTTTATCGATCATTTCAAATACAAACAGACCTGGGCGTTTGCGTTCGGTAAATTTATGACTGATGGTGTTTGGTGGTTTTTCCTTTTCTGGACGCCGGCTTATCTGAGTTCGGTTTATGGAATGGATTCAACCCAAAGTGCATTGCCATTGTTTGTCCTTTATGTGATTACCCTTCTGTCTATCTACGGCGGTTGGCTACCATCGTACTTTGTTGATAAAAAAGGTATGAACCCGTATGCCGGACGAATGAAAGCCATGCTGATCTTTGCGTTCTTCCCACTTCTGGCCCTTTTTGCCCAGCCTCTGGGGCACATATCTTATTGGTTGCCTGTGCTGATTATTGGTATTGCCGGAGCTGCCCATCAGGCTTGGTCGGCCAATATCTTTTCGACCGTGGGCGACATGTTCCCCAAGTCGGCAATTGCTACGATTACCGGGATTGGCGGTATGGCCGGTGGCGTTGGTTCTTTCATAATTAATAAAAGCTCCGGCGTGTTATTCGACTTTACCGAGCAGACACAAATGCAGTTCATGGGATTTAAAGGGATCGAATCGGGTTATTTCATTGTATTCTCGATCTGTGCGGTTGCCTACCTGATTGGTTGGACTGTGATGAAATCGCTTGTCCCGAAATATAAACCCATTCTTGATTTGTAATAAGATTTATTACGGGATAATTGAAAAGGCCATTTCTGAAGAGCAGAGATGGCCTTTCCCTTTTTACTGGTATTTGGTCCTCACGATTGGACTTTCGTGAACTTGATTTGGATGTTGGTGTAGTAAAGTGTGGTTATTCCTTCAAAACCAGACCATGTACCTACAACGGCCCAGATTCTTCCGGCTTCATCTGCTTTTACAATATTTTCAGACACACATTCGCGTTGAATTAACTGATACTCGTTTTTGTCCGCCGGAATCGCAATATCTCCCAATTCCAGATAGTCGTACCCGTTTTCAGAGTTTTTGTTGAATTTAAGCTGAACATTGGTTTTGTCGTCACCGGGATCGAGTTGGTAGCCACCCCGACAAATGTGAGTTACCAAATGAACTGAGTTGGCTGGCGAACCACCGATCCCAACGCTTCCATCGGGATATTTGGAGGCCAGTTCAACTTTAACTTTTACCGAGTAGCCTGTCGCCGGGTCCAGGCCGGTAAATTGCTTTGCCACGAACATTTGAAGGGCATCACTGTGGTTATTTCCTGAAAGCATGAATGCTGTTTTATTTTGGTCGAGAGGAGACGGAAGCTGACTTTTCCCCGATTTTAACTCATAAAAGGCTTTATCTGCTTTGGGATATTCTGCAAAAATAGCCTCCCAACCACCTTGCCCAACCGTGAAATCCTGTTTAAATATCACGCCATTATCTTCTGCGGTCATTTCTGAACCCCTCTCAAAGTCGCTCCACGGATCGTCGTTGTTGCACGATGTTCCAATTACGAGCAAGACTGCCGTAATGAAGCCGGCATTTGCAATTTTTCTCAGGTTAATTGTTTTCATTTTCTAAATCAGATTTTAAAGTTTATGATTTTGATCCTAAACAGGAGAGAGATGAAAACATCAGATGAATGGTTGCTTAAGTTTTACTGAAATGAAATCAATAACTGCATAGGACGGCTAAAAGCCGGATAAAAAAGGATGAACTCATCAAGGCTAACCGTTGGTAGGCCGGATAGTCACAGGAATCCCGTTTATCCATGATTGGCCGGTGGTAAAACTTACCCTGCTATTTCCCTGTTCCTGAAATCATCTTTTCCGATATTCCCGGGGCGACATGTTCATGACTTTTTTGAACTGGCGTGAAAAATAAAACTGGTCTTCAAATCCGGTCTCGGCTGCCACTTCAGAAATGGGCAGGTCGGTGGTGTCGAGCAAGCGGCAGGCGCGCTGAATTTTCAACTGGATGAAATAGTCGATAGGCGAATGGCCTGTCCGGAGCAAAAACAAATGGGAATAGTGGGAAGCCGACAACCGGACCACCTTGGCCAAGTCGGCCAGCTTGTATTTATTCCGGATATTTTCGAGCATAAAATTGATGCTTTGGCCGACCACATCTTTTTCTCCGGGCTCGCGGATCAGCCGAAACTGGTTGAGGTGCGTAAACGAGGCCAGTAAATGGGGCAGGGACAGGTTTACGTATTCTAATGTTTCGATGCTGAACCCCCGGTCGAGGTTGCGGAAAATCTCTTCGAACAAATCCTTCCGGTCGTTGATCCGCTCGTTCTTTCCGCGTTCGATCGCCATAACCTGGCCGCTAAATCGGGACCAGGCCGTTGATCCGGGGCCGGTAAAATGGATCCAGTAAATAGACCACGGATTGTTTTCGTTGGCCCGGTAGGCATGGGGAGTTCCCTTCGGAATGATAAAAAAGTGGTTCTCCGGAATGGGGTAGATCGATTCATTGACTCGTATTTCGCCTTTCCCTTCTACGCAATATATCAGGATGAACTGTGGACTTCCGGTTGGCCGTTCCCGGAAATGGTGCCGGGCTTGCGGATAGTAGCCAATGTCGGTAATGTACAAATCCGAAATCAGCGGATTTTCCCGGACCAGCGATAAAATACGGTCGGGGATTACATAACTGATTTGTCCGGGGAACCCTTCTTCTTTTTTCAAAGCGAAATAAGTATATGAGTAATGTTTTTGTTTTGTGGTTGGTTTCTGTTGGTATAAAAATAGGAATAAAATAGTATGTGGTTAGCTTGTTGTGTGTGTTTGTGAAACATAGGCTATGTGGCGTGTTTTCGTAATATAGTCCATAAATTCATAAAATTATTCATTCTGGGTTTCTCTTCCGGGTCATACATTTGCTTCAACTAAACCAAGTATATGGACAAATCAAATTTCAATCGTCAGTTTATTTTGGGCATTACGCTGGTGTCGGCCATGGGGGGCTTGCTTTTCGGGTACGACTGGGTGGTCATCGGCGGAGCCAAACCGTTTTACGAACGTTTTTTCCAGATTGTCGGATCGCCATACCTGCAGGGCTGGGCCATGAGCAGCGCCCTGATTGGTTGTTTGGTTGGAGCGATGTTTTCGGGCTGGCTTAGTGACCGGTATGGTCGGAAATTACCTTTGATCGGAGCGGCTGCCCTTTTTACAATTTCGGCCATTGGCACCGGGGCTGTCAGCCAATTTACGCCATTTATCATGTACCGGTTGATTGGCGGGCTTGGCATTGGGCTGGCTTCGGCCATATCGCCCATGTATATTGCCGAGATATCGCCTGCCCCAATGCGCGGGCGTCTGGTTTCCATCAACCAGTTAACCATCGTGATTGGTATTCTGGCGGCACAATTCATTAACTATTTAATTGCCGATCAGGTGGTGGCTGGCGCTTCCGACCTGGAAATCCTCCGGTCGTGGAACGGACAAATGGGCTGGCGCTGGATGTTTTGGGCCGAAACATTTCCGGCATTCGCCTTTTTCATCCTGGCTTTCTTTATTCCCGAGAGCCCGCGGTTCCTGGCTAAGTCGGGCCGACCGGAAGCTTCGGTTGCCATTTTGAAACGGATCGGCGGAGAGGCGTATGCCCTTCAGGAGGAACAGGAAATTGCGAAAACGTTGGTTGGCAGCAGTTCCCGGATCGACTGGAAGGCCCTGAAATCGAAGCGCGTCCGTCCGGTTTTGGTTTTGGGGATTGTGCTGGCCGTGTTTCAGCAGTGGTGCGGCATTAACGTGATTTTTAATTACGCCGACGAAATTTTTACGGCAGCAGGCTATTCGGTTGGCGACATGCTGTTCAATATTGTGATTACCGGCACTGTCAACCTGATTTTTACGGTGTTGGCCATGCGCATGGTGGATAGCTGGGGGCGCCGCAAACTGATGATTATGGGTTCGGCTGGCCTGGCCGCGGTTTACTTCTTGCTGGGGTCCAGCTACTTTTTCGGGCTAAAAGGGCTTGCTATCCTGGCGCTTGTTCTTATCGCCATCGCCACGTATGCCATGACACTGGCGCCAATTACCTGGGTCGTCCTTTCCGAGATTTTCCCGAACAGCGTTCGCGGGTCGGCCATGGCTTTGGCCACGACAGCGTTGTGGGTTGCCTGTTTCGTGCTAACCTATACATTCCCCATCCTGAATAAACTCCTGAATGCCAGCGGAACGTTCTGGCTGTATGCCTTCATCTGCTTGTCGGGCTTCCTGTTTATCCTGAAGAAACTTCCGGAAACGAAAGGAAAGACCCTGGAAAAAATCGAGAAGTTAGCCTCCCCTAACGGAGGGGCTCAAAATGGTTACCTGTGAATTTCCCATTTCTCAGCATGAATTTATCCTGAAAAAATTGCAGTGCTTGAAAAATTAAATTGAGAGGGAGCTGAATTAGAATATAAACATATTAACCTGCGTCTTTAGCCTCCCTTCGGGGAGGTTTGGAGGGGCCCACCATACCAGATTTATGAAACATAAACTAATACTCTTGACTGTTATTTCAGTTTTGTTGACCTTTTGTCAGAAACCAGTTTTTCAATCAAAAATTGACCTTTCAGGCCAATGGAGCTTTGCCATCGATTCGCTCGACCGGGGTATTCCCGAAAAATGGTTCGACCGGGCTTTGGCGGACCAAGTTACCCTTCCCGGCTCAATGACTTCGAACGGGAAAGGAGACGACATTTCGTTGAAAACACCGTGGACCGGGCAAATTGTAGACAGCTCGTATTTCAAAAATCCGGAGTATGCGAAGTACCGCCAACCGGGCAACATCAAAATCCCGTTTTGGCTTCAGCCGGTTAAATATTACAAAGGCGCGGCGTGGTACCAGAAAGAAGTGACCATTCCTGAAAACTGGGACCAGAAGCACATTCGTTTGTTTCTGGAGCGCTGCCATTGGGAAAGCCGCCTTTGGGTTGACGATAAGGAAGCCGGTATGCAAAATTCGCTCGGGACGCCGCACCAATACGATCTTTCGGCCTTGCTTACCCCCGGAAAACACCGGTTGACCCTCTGCATCGACAACCGCGTGAAAGATATTGACCCGGGGATGAATTCGCACAGCATTTCCGATCACACCCAAACCAACTGGAACGGAGTGGTTGGGCAGATATTTCTGGAAGCCCGGCCCAAAATTTTCATACAAAACATTCAGGTTTTTCCGGATATCCATAACAAACAGATCAATGCAAAAATCAGGGTTGATAATACGTCCGGCGAAAAAGTAACCGTCAGTTTGCAACTGAAAGCAGACGGACATACGGCTCCGGCAAGTCAGACCGTGAAATTCGAACTTTCTTCCGGAGAGAATGTGCTGCATGTGGACTATCCGATGGGTGAGGATGTGCAGTTGTGGAATGAATTTCATCCGGAGGTTTACCGGCTCACCGCCGTTTTAAACAACCCGGTTTCAGGAGAAAGCGATACGTGCCGTACCAGCTTTGGTATGCGCGAAATAAAAACGGAAGGGAAACACATCCTGATTAACGGACAACCAATTTTTTTGCGCGGGACGCTGGAATGTGCCATCTTCCCGAAAACGGGTTATCCGCCTACTGATGTGGATGCCTGGTTGCGCATATTCCGCATTTGCCGGGCGCATGGACTGAACCACCTGCGTTTCCATTCGTGGTGCCCGCCCGAAGCGGCTTTTGAAGCGGCCGATCAATCGGGGTTTTACCTGCATGTCGAATGTTCGTCGTGGGCAAACCAGTCGACCACCCTGGGCGATGGAAAACCGTTCGACACATATTTGTACGACGAAAGCCAACGCATGGTCGAAACCTATGGGAACCATCCGTCGTTTTGCATGATGGCTTACGGAAACGAGCCGGGCGGCCCGCATTATGCCGAGTTTCTTGCCGGTTTTGTGAACTTTTGGAAAAACAAAGACAATCGCCGGATATATACCTCCGGGGCAGGTTGGCCGAACTTGCCGGTTAATGATTATTTAAGTGATCCCAAGCCCCGCATCCAACACTGGGGGGCAGGTCTGGGCAGCATTATAAATTCACAGGCGCCGTCGACCGATTACGATTGGTCTGATTACATCAACCAATTCAGTCAGCCAACGGTTAGTCACGAAATAGGGCAGTGGTGTGTTTATCCCGATTTTAAAGAAATTGCCCAATATGACGGGGTGGTACGGGCCCGGAATTTCGAGATTTTTCAGGAAACCCTGAACGAACACGGCATGGGACAATTGGCCGACAGCTTTTTACTGGCTTCGGGAAAATTGCAGGCGCTTTGTTATAAGGCCGATATCGAAGCGGCTTTGCGCACCAAAGATTTTGGCGGCTTTCAATTGCTCGACCTGCACGATTTTCCCGGACAAGGAACGGCTTTGGTGGGCGTTCTCAATCCGTTCTGGGGCGAAAAAGGCTATATTACTCCGGATGAATACCGGCGTTTTTGCAATTCAACGGTCCCGTTGGCCCGCCTGGGAAAGTGCATTTTTACCAACGACGAGCCGTTTGTGGCTACCGTTGAAGTGGCCCATTTTGGCGAAAAACCGATCGTCGGGTGCACTCCGCTCTGGAAAATAACAGACAAAAATGGGAAAGTCATCCAATCCGGGAAATTAGCTAAAACAGACATTGCCATCGGAAACGGTATTCAGTTGGGAGCGGTTTCGGTCCCGCTTACTTCGATCGTTCAACCCGAAAAGCTGACCCTCGAGGTTGCCGTCGATTCGTTGAGCAACAACTGGGATTTCTGGGTTTATCCGGCTAAAAAACAAACGCTTCCGGGTGAGGCGAAAATCCGGGTCGTACAAAAGCTTGACGCTTCGGCGCTGGAGTTTTTGAAACGCGGAGGTTCTGTCTTGCTAAACCTGAAAAAGGGGACGCTTTCGCCGGAAATGGGAGGAAACATCGCAATCGGCTTTTCCAGCATATTCTGGAACACTGCGTGGACAAGCGGCCAGGCGCCCCACACGCTGGGTGTTCTTTGCAACCCCAATCATCCGGCGTTGGCCGAATTTCCGACCGAATACCACAGCAATTGGCAATGGTGGGACGCTATGGGCCATTCGGGGGCTATCGACCTGAGCAGCTTCCCTCGTGAGCTGAGCCCCATTGTCCGGGTAATCGACGATTGGTTTACCAACCGGCCGCTGGCCTTGATATTTGAAGCAAAAGTTGGGAACGGTAAATTGCTGGTATCGGGCATCGACCTCACCACTGGTCTGGCGAAACGCCCCGAAGCACAACAACTGCTTTTCAGCCTGAAAAAATACATGCTTGGCGAAAAATTTAACCCGAAAGTTGAACTTACGCCGGATAAACTTAGCGAATTAACCAAATAGATATCACTGTTGCTAAGCTGCCGGCAGGGGCAGGGTTGTTAAACACTACCGGTGCAATCGAGAACCCTGTCGGCGGTTTTAAACCCCGACAGGGGTTAAACCACAAAAACCATATCTAACCAATAGTGAATTTGATGAAGTCAGAATCACTCAGACAAATTTTTATATCAAAAGAAATATGACCAAACTATTGAATAATTTACGGAATACATTGCCGGGGGAGGCTTCAGTTTTGGCCTGGAATGAAAAAGTTATTATTCCGACCTATGGGATAGGCAAGCCCGAAAAGAACCCGATGTTTCTCGAAAAACGGGTTTATCAGGGGAGTAGCGGCGTGGTTTATCCACATCCGGTGATTGAAAAAATTGAAGATGAAAAGAAAGATGTGGAATGGGATGCCGTGTTTCTGGAAAACCAGTACCTGAAAATTATGATCCTCCCGCAGTTGGGCGGGCGTATCCAGATGGCATACGACAAGATGAAACAGCGCCATTTTGTATATTACAACCAAGTGATTAAACCGGCCTTGGTTGGGTTGACCGGTCCGTGGATTTCCGGAGGGATTGAATTTAACTGGCCTCAGCACCACCGTCCTTCGACCTACGAGCCGACCGACCATTTGATTGAAAATAACCCCGATGGCAGTGTAACCGTTTGGTGCAACGAGCTGGAACGCATGTTCCGCACACGCGGCATGGCAGGGTTTACCTTGTATCCGGATAAGGCCTATCTCGAAATTAAGGTCAAGCTGTATAACCGTACCAACCATCCGCAAACGTTTTTGTGGTGGGCCAATCCGGCTGTAAAGGTTAACGACGAATATCAATCGGTATTTCCGCCCGACGTGAACGCGGTGTTCGACCATGGCAAGCGCGATGTGTCGGAATTCCCGATTGCCAAGGGAACATATTATAAAGTGGATTATTCGCCGGGAACAGATATCTCGCGTTACAAAAACATTCCGGTACCAACCTCTTATATGGCGATTACCTCTGGGTATGATTTCGTTGGCGGATATGAGAACGACAGCAAGGGAGGTTTGCTGCACGTGGCCAACCATCACGTGTCGCCTGGGAAAAAGCAGTGGACCTGGGGGCACGGCGATTTTGGCCAGGCTTGGGACCGTAACCTGACCGACGAAGATGGCCCCTACATCGAACTGATGTGCGGGGTGTACACCGACAATCAGCCCGACTTTTCGTGGTTGATGCCGGGCGAAGAAAAATCGTTCAGCCAGTATTTTATGCCCTACCGTGATTTGGGTGTTGTAAAAAATGCCACCAAAGAAGCGATGGTGAACCTGGAAATCGAAGAGGGGAAAGCAATTGTGAAAGTTTATACAACGGCTGCATACCCCGCCGGAAAAGTTGAATTGAGCAGTGATGGGGAAATGCTTTTAGCTGAAACATTCGATTTTCATCCGGCCACGTCGTTCGGGAAAACAGTGGAATTGCCCCCCTGTATAAATCCTGAAACCCTTGAAGTTTCGGTAAAAACGGCAGACGGAGTTGTATTAGTAGGCTGGAAAGCTACACCACAGGCCGAGCGTCCGATACCGGAACCGGCCAGGGCAGCTAAAGAACCTAACGAAATTGAAAGCAATGAGCAGCTTTACCTTACAGGTTTGCATTTAGAGCAATACCGGCATGCCACTTACGATCCGCGTCCGTATTACGAAGAAGCCTTGAAGCGCGATCCCAAAGACAGTCGTTGCAACAATGCGTTAGGACTCTGGTATCTGCGCCGGGGGCAGTTTGCCAAAGCAGAAAGTTATTTCCGGAAAGCCATTGAAACCCTTACCGAACGAAATCCCAACCCGATTGACGGAGAAGCGTTGTTTAACCTGGGTTTGACATTGCGTTACCTCGGGAAAAACGACGAAGCATACAACCTGTTTTACAAATCAGTCTGGAACGCCGCCTGGATGGACAGCGGTTATTTTCAGCTTGCACGGATCGAATCGCTTAATAAAAAATGGGAGGCAGCGTTGGAGGTGATCGACCGGTCGCTCATCCGCAACTGGCACAACCACAAAGCCCGCCAGCTTAAAGCGAGCATTCTCCGAAAGCTGGGCAAAACAGAGGAAGCCCAAAAACTGATTGAAGAATCACTGGCATTGGACCCGTTTAATTATGGGGTCCTGTTTGAAGATGCCCTTCTTAACCCTGACAGGCTTGAAAAACTAATAAAACTCACACGCGCCAACATTCATACGTACATCGAATTTGCATTGGATTATGCGTATGCCGGATTATTTGAAGAGGCAATCCAACTTATTACGCTGGGTATTGACGAGCAAAAAGGCAACCCAGTTTACCCGATGGCCGGTTACTACAAGGCTTGGTTTCAGGCGCAATCAGGAGATAAAAATGCGGCAACTGAAACGTTGCTCCGGGCCTTTGACCTTTATCCGGATTTCTGTTTCCCGAACCAGCCTGAGGCTGTGGTAACGCTGCAATGGGCTATCCATGAGAACCCGCAGGATTACAAAGCGCTCTATTACCTGGGTAATTTCTGGTATGCTTTTAAAAATTACGATGAAGCGATAGCATGCTGGGAAAAATCGGTGGCTGTTTACCCTGAATTTCCGACGACACACCGCAACTTGTCGCTGGCTTATTTTAACAAACGGGGCGACGCCGTAAAAGCACTGGCCTCGCTCGAAAAAGCTTTTCGCCTTGACCCGGCCGACGCCCGCGTTTTTATGGAACTAGACCAGTTGTATAAGCGGCTGAACCATTCGCCGGAAAGCCGCCTGGAGCGGTTGGAACAATTCCGCGACCAGTGCAACGAGCGGGACGATCTGTACCTGGAGCTGGCAACACTGTACAATCTGACCGGGAAGCATGAAGAAGCCTGCGAATTAATTATGTCCCGCAAGTTTCACCCTTGGGAAGGCGGCGAAGGAAAAGTAACCGGGCAATACGTTTTCAGCCTGACCGAAATGGCAAAAAAAGCCATTCAGGAAAAGAAATTTGGAAAGGCTGTGGAATTGCTCGAAAAGGCGCAGGTCTATCCGGAAAATCTGGGCGAAGGTAAACTCTATGGTGCTCAGGAAAATGCCATCTTTTATTGGCTGGGCAATGCGTATTCAGCGATGAACGAGAGCGAAAAGGCCCGTCTCTATTGGGAAAAGGCATCTTCAGGAATCAGTGAGCCTGTTCCGGCAATTTTTTACAACGACCAGCAACCGGATACTATTTACTATCAGGGACTTGCGCTTATTCAATTAGGACGGACAGACGAAGCGAAAGCCCGGTTCAATAAATTAATTGATTTTGGGAAAACGCATCTGAACGACGAATTTCGGCTCGATTATTTCGCGGTTTCACTGCCCGACCTGCAGATCTGGGACGATGATCTTGTAAAACGGAATCATCAGAACTGCCTGCATCTGATCGCTCTGGGCGAATTGGGCTTGTCACACATCGATAGTTCTGCTAACAACGAATCCGGAAACCGGTAATAATAAAAAAGGCTGAACTCATCAAGGTTCAGCCTCAGAACTAATTACAGTATATCTTTGCAAACTAATTGATCAGTTCAACACTGCGTTTTACAAATTTGTCCAGGTCTTCGCCTTTCAGCATGCCGTTGGCCAGCAAAGCTAAATCGACTAACTGTTTGGTTAGTTTGCTTTCTTTGCCGAAGGATTCGAGTTTCGATTTCTGTTCTTCTTTCAATTGGTCGATGGTTTTTTTGAGTTCTTCCAGTTTCTCTTTATCGGCCTGTGGTATTTCATCGTCTTTTTTACCTTCTTTGGCTTTTTCGAGGGAGCTTTTCTCGGCTTTCTTTGCTGAAATTTCTTCTTTCAGCCGGGCCAGCTCCTTGCCCAGCCGGGCATCGCGTTCTTCGAAAACCTTCTTTACCAGCGGATGTCCCGGGTTGACAACCAGGTTGAGGCTTTCAGGCATATCGCCGTAGAAACTCATTCCGGCCTGCATCTGGCTCATGTCTTTCATGCGGCGCATGAACTCGTTGCGGGTAATAACCATCGGGGGGGCCTGTTCTCCCATGTCTTTAAAATCGACGATGAAGTTGTAGTCATTATTAGTTGGGCAAACGGCACGGAAAATCGGGCTCAACTCATTTTTTTCTTCCCACGACATTTCATGTCCGCGGTCTTCTTTTTCGATCAGGTGGTCAGCTACATCCGAATCGACACGCACGAAACGTTTGTCGGTGTATTTCTGTTCCAGCTTATTGATGAGTGGCGTAGTCAGTACATCATTCATCACCAGCACATCGTAGCCTTTGTTTTTGGCTGCCTGGACGAACGGGAATTGTTCTTCCGGATTGTTGGTGTACAGGTAAACAAGATTTTTGTTCTTGTCGGTCTGTTCTTCTTTAATTAGCTTTTCATATTCCTCGAACGTGAAATATTTGCCGTCGGTGTTTTTGAACAGGAAGAAATTCAGCGCTTTTTCGTAGAATTTTTCCTCGGTCAGCATGCCGTATTCGATAAACAGCTTCAGGTCGTCCCATTTTTGTTCGAAATCGTCGCGTTTGTCTTTGAAAATCTGAGCCAAACGGTCGGCTACTTTTTTGGTAATGTGACTGCTGATCTTCTTCACGTTCGAATCGCTTTGCAAATAAGAGCGCGACACGTTCAGTGGAATGTCGGGCGAATCGATTACTCCGTGCAGCAGGGTTAAAAATTCAGGAACGATACCTTCGACCGAGTCGGTTACAAAAACCTGGTTGCAGTATAGCTGTATTTTGTTTTTCTGAACTTCGATGGTGTTTTTCAGTTTCGGGAAATACAAAATACCAGTCAGGTTGAACGGATAGTCCACGTTCAGGTGAATATTGAACAGCGGATCTTCGGCCAGCGGGTAAAGCTGATGATAGAAATTTTCGTAGTCTTCGTCTTTCAGGTCGACCGGTTTTTTGGTCCAGGCCGGGGCTATATCGTTAATTTGGTTGTCTTCGTCGGTTTCTACCTCTTTCCCGTCTTTCCAGGTTGTTTTCTTTCCGAACACCACCGGAACAGGTAAAAACTTACAATATTTGTTCAGGATTTCAGTGATGCGGTGCTTGTCCAGAAACTCTTCCGAATCGGAATTGATGTGCATCACAATGTCGGTCCCCACTTCGGCGCGTTCGGCCTCTTCCAGTTGATATTCAGGGCTGCCGTCGCATTCCCAGCGAACAGCCGGGGTGCCTTCTTTGTACGACTTCGAGATGATATCCACCTGGCTTGAAACCATGAACGACGAATAGAAGCCCAGTCCGAAGTGCCCGATGATCGCATTGGCATCGTTTTTATATTTTTCCAAAAACTCTTCGGCTCCGGAAAACGCGATTTGGTTAATGTATTTTTCAATCTCTTCGGCAGTCATCCCGATCCCGCTGTCGGAAACCGTGATGGTTTTGGCTTCCTTGTCGACCGTAACCCGCACCTTGGCGTTCGACAAATCGCCGTTGTACTCGCCTTTGGCAGCCAGCGTTTTTAGTTTCTGGGTGGCATCAACAGCGTTCGAAACAATCTCACGTAAAAAAATGTCGTGGTCCGAATACAGAAATTTTTTAATGATGGGGAATAAATTGTCACTGCTTACTCCAATTTTTCCTTTTTGCATTGTTCTATGTTTTTGGTTAAACGTTCAAATTTTACAGTCCTGTTTTTTTCAAAGGTTGTGCCACCGGGCTAAAATGACTTTTTGTCACAGTTTTTATTTTCTGCAAACTGCCTGAATGTGCCTAAATACTGACATTTCCCAGTGATAAATGCATGGGGGATTGCGTATCTTTGCACGGAGAGAAAGCTATTGGTCATGGGTGAGTTGGAATCATATTTTGAACCTTTCAGGAAGGGCATCATAGGCATCAATCAACAGTTTAAGTCTCCGTATGGCGTGGTGCCTCTTATTTATGCCGACTGGATTGCCAGCGGACGGTTATATGTACCGGTCGAAAAGAAAATTACCGAAGTTTTTGGTCCTTTTATCGGGAACACGCATTCCGAAACCAGTGAAACCGGGGCGTTGATGACTCACGCTTACCAACAGGCTTTAAAAATTATTAAGCAGCATGTAAATGCCGGGCCTCATGATGTAATCATTACTGCCGGGCCGGGAATGACCACCGTCATCAATAAATTCCAGCGTATTTTAGGGATGAAATACTGTGGAAAAATATCCCGGAAAAAATGTCTTCTCGATCGCGACCGGCCTGTGGTTTTTATTACCCACATGGAGCATCATTCCAATCATACCAGCTGGTACGAAACCACGGCCGATGTGGTCATTGTCGATCCGGACGAAAACTTGCTGGTTAGCCCTGAAAACCTTCGGAAAAAGCTGGAAGAATATAAAGACCGTCCGTTTAAAATCGGATCGTTTACAGCTTGTTCCAATGTAACCGGCATCCGGACGCCTTACTACGAGATGGCTAAAATTATGCACGAGTACGGCGGGGTTGTTTTTATCGATTTTGCAGCTTCGGCTCCCTATGACCCGATTGATATGCACCCGGCCGACCCGATGCAAAAACTGGATGCAGTGATGTTTTCGCCGCACAAGTTTTTAGGTGGCCCGGGCTCTTCAGGCGTATTGGTATTTGATGAGTCGATGTACGAATGCGATGTGCCCGACCAACCGGGTGGCGGCACGGTTGACTGGACCAACCCCTGGGGCGAATACAAATACGTTGATGATATCGAGGCCCGCGAAGACGGCGGAACACCCGGCTTCATCCAGGCCATCAGGGCGGCCCTTTGTTTCGTGGTGAAAGACCAGATGGGCGTTGAAAATATTCATGCCCGCGAAAAAGAATTGCTGGAACGTGCCTTTGCCGGCCTTGACAGCATTCCGGAGGTTGTAGTTCTGGCCGGCAACCAGCGCGACCGGTTAGGCGTCATTTCATTTTATGTGGAACATATTCATTACAACCTGCTGGTGAAAATGCTCAACGACCGGTATGGGATCCAGGTTAGGGGCGGTTGTGCTTGCGCCGGGACTTACGGGCACTTCCTGCTCGAAGTGAACCACGAGCGTTCGTCGGAAATTACCTGGAAAATTACGCACGGCGATTTATCGGATAAGCCGGGCTGGGTCCGCTGGTCGTTGCACCCGACAATGACCGATGCCGAAGTTGACTTGTTTATCCGGGCCCTGAAAGATATTATCGCCCATTTCGATACCTACAAAAACGATTATATCCCGGTTCCGCGCAGCAACACATTTGTACATCGGAAGGAAAAAGATTACCGGACGGAAACCGGCGATTGGTTCAAGTTTTTCTGATCTGATAAGCCTCTGTTAGCCGATCAGTGAAAAAAACAAAAGAGACTATCCTTCCCCGGACAGTCTCTTCTTTTTTATATATCAGTTTTTTTGCCTGATTATTCTGCTTTTTCCAGTTGCAACGTTTTGGTTGGCTGGTCGCAAACTTCGGTTGGCCCCCAGTATTGGATCGGGCCCGGGTAAACGAAACAGGTTTCAATAGCCCATTTTTCGCGGTTGGCAACCAGGTATTTGAACGGAGCTCCGTTCAGGTCGACCAGTGCTTTCTGGATAACCGGTTTCATGTGCCCGTGACGACGTTCCATGTTCATCATCATGGTTACCGGAACACCGCCGGCAATCCAGTCGGCTGCAGGGGCAGTCAGGTTACGAACCGATGCCATATAGCCGGTTTTACCTGCGCCAATCAGTACCGATGCCGTGTATCCCAGCGAGTAGCAGTAGTCGGCATCGAAATTCGATGGGGCTGCGCAGCGGCCTTCATATCCGAAGAAATGATACTGAGTTCCGAATTTGCCTTTGAATTCGCCGGCTTTTTTCATTTCAGCCAGACGGCTTTTTACCATTTCTCCCAACAGTTTTTCGGTTTCGATCAGTGAAACCTGAACGTTGCCGTGCGGGTCGCGGTCGAGCGAAAGCTGGTTAGCGATTCCGGCAGGGAGCGATGTGTAAACTTTAGCAGAGGCGGCAGAAAGCTTTGATGCGATGAATGCGCGTCCGGCCACTTCATCTTTAATCGCTTTGAACTCAGCTTCGGTTGCAGAACCTTCAGCCAACAAATCGTTCAGTTCGGCGATCAGGGCTTTCATTTCCGGAACGAATTCGATCAAACCTTCAGGAATCAGCGCAACGCCAAAGTTTTCGCCGTTGGCTGCACGTTTGGCGATGATGCCGGCCATGTAATCAACGATTTCGTTCAGTGTCTGTTTTTTCTCGGCCACTTCTTCCGAAATCAGGGTGATGTTGGGCTGAGTTTGCAGGGCAGCTTCCAACCCGATGTGCGAAGCCGAGCGGCCCATCAGTTTAATAAAGTGCCAGTATTTTTTTGCCGAGTTGGCATCGCGTTCGATATTGCCAATCAGTTCTGAATAAACTTTTACGGCTGTGTCGAACCCGAATGATGTTTCGATCATCTCGTTTTTCAGGTCTCCGTCGATTGTTTTGGGACAACCAATTACCTGTACCCCGGTTTTCTTGGCTGCGTAATATTCGGCCAGAACGCAGGCGTTGGTATTGCTGTCGTCGCCGCCGATAATAACCAGCGCTTTAATATCGAGTTTTTTCAGGATTTCAAGACCTTTGTCGAACTGGGTTTCTTCTTCCAGTTTGGTACGGCCCGATCCGATAATGTCGAACCCACCGGTGTTGCGGAATGCATCCAGATATTCAGCCGTGATTTCCATGTATTTGTGATCGACCAAACCACCAGGTCCGCCAAGGAATCCATACAACTTGCTGTCAGGATTGATATTTTTGATTCCGTCGAAGATACCTGAAATAACATTGTGGCCACCGGGAGCTTGTCCGCCAGAAAGGATTACACCAACATTGAACGCTGGTGCGCTGGCTTTTTCTGTCCCAGGCTCGAACGTGATTAACGGCATTCCGTAAGTGTTCGGAAATAATTTGGCAATTTCAGCCTGGTCGGCCACCGACTGTGTTTTTTCACCGTCGACCAATTTTACCGGACCTTGTAATGATTTTGGGAGTTTAGGCTGATATTGAGCCCGTGCTTGTTGTAATGCGCTAATAGCCATATTCTTTTATTTTAGAGAGATTGTTTTTTTTGAAAATCGCAGCAAAAATACTGAATTCCATCATATTTCTATCATATAGTCCGAGTATCGACCCGATTTTAAGGTAAATTTAAATGAATCAGGTCTGGTTGTTTTCTGATGGCTTTGCGTATGTAGCAATACCTCAGTAAACAATGAAGCAGGTCGCTTAAAAAAACGACCTGCTCTGGCTGAAATTTTCTAACCCTGAATCAGCTTGTGAAAAAGTCAAGTAGGTTACCCAAGGTGCTGGTTGTTCCTTTGTAAAATTCGGTATATCGGCACCGCGTACACGAAATTGCCATGAATTTTTTGTTTTGAACATCGAAAATTTTAGAAAACCGTCCGCCGGTTGTTCGAATTTCATCAACTTCTGCTTGGGTGTTGCCGCACTTGGGGCACCGATACGAAAATTGGTTCATTGAGCTTTTGTTTAATTGTTTTCAGTCTATAAAATTTAAATCGGGGTTGAATAAATACAACGCTATTCTTCCGGAGGATTTTTTGTGCTTTCTTTTTCTTTTAGCCGCCGGGCTTCCTTCAGCGCTTTGCTCAGTATCCATTCGATTTGGCCATTAGCGCTTCGAAATTCCTCGGCTGCCCATTTTTCGATGGCGGCATATACCTCCGGATCAATCCGTAAAACAAATGATTTCTTTTTTGACATTATTCTGCCTCTCCATTTTTCAATAATCAAACATGGTAAATGGCATGAGCTGTAAGTTATTTGGCGTTTATGAAACTGCAAATGACTGGAACAAGTTCATCGTTTAATGGCACATCTGGTTGATTGTATGTTTGAATATTTTTCATCCGGTCGGCTTCGGCATTTTTGAAGATATGGTTCATTCCATCAATGAGTACCAGTTTTGCCTCAGGCTTAGCTGTTTTAAGTTTTTGAGCGTCATCGATACTAACCTGGATGTCAGTAGTTCCCTGGATAATCAGGACTGGTTTTTTTAATTTGGCAATTTCATTTTGTGGATCGTATTTAAACCACGAGATCATGTAAGGTTGCACACTTGGTCTGAAAAGCGATAAAAGCATTGGAGGAATATTTTCAACGGTATCCCCTTTTACCAATTTATCCAGAACAGGTGATGCTTGTTCCAGGACGAAGGGCGGTTGAGCTTTTAGTTGATCGCGAATTATTTTGTCAGCAGGTTGTCCGGCCCCGGCTATGGAAACAAATTTACTTACGTTCTCATTTTGGGCTGCAATCATTCCGATTAGTGAACCTTCACTATGGCCAACAACTGTGATGGTGGTGAATTTTTGGGTTGCTTTTAGAAATTTTATCCATCCAATAGCATCTTGAATGTAGTTGTCAAATCGCAAGTCAACTTCTTTTTCCCCGGCCATCTTGCTTTTTCCAATTCCCCGTTTGTCGTAGCGAAGGGAGGCAGTCCCATTTTTTGCCAATCCGGCAGAAAGCATTTTTAACGAATTGTTGGTCATCACGGGGTTATTCCCGTTTCGGTCAGTCGGTCCGGAGCCTGCAATTATCAATACTACCGGAGCCGGAGCTTTTGTTTCAGGTACCGTCAGTGTTCCTTCAATTTCTCCGGATCCGGTTTTTAATACCACAGTTTCTTCTGTTTGGGCAATCGAGACCAGGGATAAGAGCAAGCCTGATAAAAGTGAAATGAATTGTAACTGCATTGTTTAATTGTTTTGTGTTTTTTTTGCTGTGATTTTGTCAAGTGCATGTAAAAAAGCCTGTTGGCGATGTGTGCCGAAAAGTACCTTTTTGCCGTTAGTCAGATATAGCTGAATACCGATATTTCCGGAAACGTTGTAAGCTTTTCCCCATTTGAAACTTCTTCTGACTCCCCAGCCTCCGTATTCAGCAATTGGTTTGTATTTGCGGACTGAAAATTCCTGGATTTCCTGAACCGAAATGAGCCGGGCTTTGGGGATAAGGGGGAAAAAACGATAATGAATGCCCAACTGGTCGATCCAAACTTCAAGTTCCATTATTAATGATCCAATCAATACGGCCAACAGAAGCAAAATGGTGAGGATCAATATCGCGTTGGGGGCAGGATTGGTTCCGATTGGTGTGCGGTAAACCGTCTGCATAACCAGGGCGTATATCGAAAATATCATAGCTGGCACGGTGGTCAACAGAATCAGGATTACATACCACCACTGTTGCCGGAAACTTTGTTTTTCACGAAAATAGACAATGTTCATAGTTATTGATAAAGCGTTCCTGTATTTACAACTGGCGTGGCTTCTTTGTCGCCGCATAAAACGACCATCAGGTTACTTACCATCGTGGCTTTCTTATCTTCGTCGAGTTCAACGATTTGCTTTTTGCTGAGTTCGTCCAAAGCCATTTCAACCATGCTGACGGCTCCTTCGACGATTTTGAAACGGGCAGCAACAATTGCGGTTGCCTGCTGGCGTTTCAGCATGGCCTGTGCAATTTCCTGCGCGTAGGCAATGTAATTAATGCGGGCTTCAATGACGTGAATACCTGCTATTTGCAGCCGTTCCCGGATTTCATTTTCTAGTTCGGTGTTAACTTCTTCACCTCCGTCGCGAAGGGTAATCTTTGCTTTTTCGTCTTCAATATTGTCGTACGGATACAAACCAGCCAGTTTCCGGAGGGCGGCTTCACTTTGTACCACTACAAAATGTTCGTATTCGTCAACGCCAAAAGCCGCTTTAAATGTGTCTTCAACTTTCCAGACCAGCACAAGCCCGATCATGATCGGGTTGCCCAGTTTGTCGTTTACTTTGATGGTTTCGCTGTTAAAGTTACGGGCGCGCAAAGAAATCTTTCGTTTGTTGAAGAACGGGTTTACCCAGAAGAACCCGTTTTCTTTAATGGTTCCCTTATAAGCGCCAAACAAGACCAGGACGCAACTTTGGTTGGGATCAACCGTGACAAACCCTGGAGCAATGATGATGAATGCCAAAACTAATCCGGAAGATGGAATAAGCAAACCTCGCATAAATCCGATGATGGAGCATGCAAGCAATACAAATTCAATCAGTAAGAAAATGTATCCCGATCGGGCTAAAAATGTTTTTTCCATGGCATTAAAGTAAAATTGTATTAATATTAAAATGATATCACAAATCTATATAAAAAAAGCACCTTTGTCAAGATGCTTTTTAAATGTTTTGTTTCAATTCAGATTCAACTCGATTATGCCGGCTGAGCTTGATTGAAAAACTTCAAATTGTTGGGCAAAGCTCAAAATTGCATTGATGCTTTGTTGTGATGGCTCAAAGCCATTTTCTGCTAATAATTCCAGTATTTCTTCCATTTCAAAGGCCTCTTCCCCAATCTGCTTAAATTCACGTTGGCCGTTTTTAAAAGAATTCAGTAAATAATAAAAAGTAAAAAATTGTCCCATAGGCATATGATTTTAGATTGTTGTTTCTGAATATCAAACGCCTTCCGGAACTGAATATTGTATCTGTTTCTTAATTTTTTGTGAGAATCAGTTGCTTTTGTTCAATGATTTTTCGGAGATTAATCAATGCATAACGCATGCGCCCAAGAGCTGTGTTGATGCTCACGTTGGTTTGTTCGGCTATTTCTTTGAAACTCAACCCTTGGAAGTGGCGCATAATGATTACCTGGCGCTGGTCGGCGGGTAATTCTTCAATAAGCAGGCGAACATCGCTGGTGATTTGTTCAAAGATGATTTTGTCCTCGATATTTTCCTCCGAAAAGCGCGGAGAATTAAATAAGTCCATTTCGTAATCATCATTTGAAGTGGTATTCAGTAGTTTTTCTTTTCGGAAATGATCGATGATCAGGTTGTGGGAAATTCGCAAAACCCAGGAAATGAACTTCCCATTTTCGACATATTGACCACTCTTTAATGATTTGATTACTTTAATAAATGTGTCTTGAAAAATGTCTTCAGCAAGGTGGTTGTTCTTTACTGTCAGTAGAATATACGTGAAGACCCTTTTCTTATGCCGGTTGATCAGGATTTCAATAGCTTCCTGATTGCCCTCCGCGAATTGTTTAATGAGCGTATTATCGCTCAGACTATCGGTTCTGAACATTACTTTCTATTAATTATATGTTTTCAAAAAATAAAAAGTAGAGTTCTAATCGATAGGCAGCTTTTTAGATTGGGTTAAACAATTTGCTAATTTTGCGTGCGGTAAAATTCAGTCATTTTTAGAAAAAATGCAAGTTTTTTCTAAAATAAATAACATAAACAGTGAGCAATACATCCAAATGTCAATCATTTATTCAAATTAAAGGAGCTCGTGTCCATAATCTGAAAAATATTGACCTGAATATTGAGCGAAATAAGCTGGTGGTAATTACCGGCCTTTCTGGTTCGGGTAAATCTTCTTTGGCGTTCGACACATTATATGCCGAAGGGCAGCGTCGTTATGTCGAAAGTTTATCGGCCTATGCCCGGCAGTTTCTGGGGCGCATCAATAAGCCTGAAGTAGATTACATAAAAGGGATCCCACCGGCCATTGCCATTGAACAGAAGGTAAACACCCGAAATCCCCGCTCAACGGTTGGTACCTCGACCGAAATATATGACTACCTGAAGTTGCTATTTGCCCGTATAGGAACAACGATCTCTCCGGTTTCTGGGAAAGAAGTAAAACGGCATCAGGTCAGCGATGTGGTAAACTATATCAATTCTTTTCCTGAAGGTACCCGTTTCCTGATTGGTGCCCCGTTTCGGGTGAAGAACGGGAGGACACTGTTGCAGGAAGCCGAATTGCTGCTTCAGCAAGGTTTTTCAAGGCTGGAGGTAAACAATGAAATTCGTCGGATTGATGAACTGCTTTCTGGCGAAGGAAACGGTTTTTGTAAGAATATGGCGTGCAATATTGTGATTGACAGGGCCAGTGTTTCTCCGGATGAAGATAATCAAAGCCGGATTGCTGATTCGATACAGACTGCTTTTTTCGAGGGGCATGGCGATTGCGTGATTAAAATATTTACCGAAGACAAAACAATTGAAGAGCAGTTTTCCAGCCGGTTCGAATCTGATGGAATTGAGTTTGAAGAACCGTCTGTTCACATGTTCAGCTTTAACAACCCGTTAGGGGCTTGTCCAACCTGTGAAGGGTATGGAAAAGTGATTGGTATTGACGAAGATCTGGTGATCCCGAACAAGTCATTATCTATTTATCAAGATGCCGTGGCTTGCTGGAAAGGAGATAAGATGCGCGAATGGCGCGATGAATTGGTTTACAGCGCCGATAAGTTCGGGTTCCCGATCCATAAGCCATATTATGAACTGACTGACGAGCAGCGTGAATTATTGTGGACAGGCAACAACTATTTTCAGGGGCTGAACAGTTTTTTCAAAATGCTGGAAGAAAATACATATAAAATTCAGTACCGGGTCATGTTGTCTCGTTATCGCGGGAAAACGGTTTGTCCGGATTGCCGGGGAACAAGGCTGAAAAAAGAAGCCGGGTATGTGAAAGTGGGAGGCAAGTCGGTTCAGGATCTGGTTCTGATGCCTGTTACCGAATTACAGGATTTTTTTAATCGACTGAAACTTCCCAGCTATGAACTTGAGGTTTCGTCTCGAATTTTGATTGAAATAAAAAACCGGCTTGATTTTTTGATTGATGTTGGGTTGGGATATTTGACACTGAATCGGTTGTCGTCAACGCTTTCCGGAGGTGAATCGCAACGAATCAATCTGGCTACATCGTTAGGCAGTAGCTTGGTCGGGTCTATGTATATTTTGGATGAGCCAAGTATTGGGCTACATTCAAGAGACACTCAGCGGTTGATTCGGGTATTGCGAAAGCTTCAGAAGCTAGGAAACTCTGTTTTGGTGGTTGAACATGATGAGGAAATTATCCGGTCGGCTGACGAAATCATTGATATTGGCCCGTTGGCAGGGCGGCATGGCGGAGAAGTTGTATTTCAGGGCTCCCATCAGCAATTAGAAACGTCGGCTAAAAGTCTGACGGCTGATTACTTAACAGGGAAGGAACAGATTGCTGTTCCGAAAACGCGCCGAAAATGGAACAATTACATTGAAGTTATTGGCGCGAGGGAAAACAATCTTAAAAACGTGACGGTTAAATTTCCACTGAATACACTTTGTGTGGTTACCGGTGTGAGTGGTTCTGGCAAGTCGTCGCTGGTTACAAAAATTCTGTATCCGGCGCTGGCTAAAATGTTTGGTGGATTTAGCGAAAGAACCGGCCAGCACGATGCCATCAGAGGCGATCTCAACCTGCTGACTTCGATTGAATTTGTAGATCAGAACCCAATCGGGAAATCTTCGCGCTCAAACCCGGTAACCTATCTGAAGGTTTATGACGATATCCGGAAATTATTTGCAGAGCAACAGTTGGCTAAATATCAGGGATTTCAGCCATCGTATTTTTCGTTTAACGTGGATGGCGGACGTTGTGAGGAATGCCAGGGTGAAGGAGAAATTACTGTTGAGATGCAGTTTATGGCCGATGTTCACCTGGTGTGCGAAAGTTGCGGCGGTAAACGTTTTAAAGAAGAAGTTCTTGAGGTAAAATATGATGGCAAGAATATTTATGATGTTCTGGAAATGACAGTCAACGAGGCCATTGAGTTTTTCGGGAGCAAAAAATTGTCTGGGGCAAAGAAGATTGCCAAACATTTGCAGCCACTTCAGGATGTTGGACTGGGCTATATAAAACTTGGGCAGTCTTCGAGTACGTTATCCGGAGGTGAGAGTCAACGTGTCAAATTGGCTTCGTTTCTGGCAAAAGAAAAAGATAGTCCCTCGTTATTTATTTTTGATGAGCCGACGACGGGGTTGCATTTTCATGATATCCGGAAATTGCTCGACTCGTTTAATGCATTAATTGCCAGAGGACATAGTATCATAATTATTGAGCACAACCTGGATGTAATCAAGTGCGCCGACTGGGTTATTGATATGGGCCCGGAAGGAGGGAAAGAAGGCGGGAAAGTAATTTTCGAAGGGAAGCCCGATGATTTGATTAAACAGGAAAATTCATATACAGGGCAAGCTTTGACAGCCAAGTTTCAATAAAACAGAGGGGCCGGAATTCATCCGGCCCCTCTGTTTTATTTTATTGGGTAGCGTTTGATTATCCATGAATCGGAACTTCGCGTTTAAAGGTTTCGTCCAGCGAGATAAACGTTTCAGTGCTGGCTACGCCGCGAATTTTCTGAACTTTATCGCTTAATAAATCACGAAGATGTTCATTGTCGCGAGCATAAACTTTAATAAAAATGGCATATTGTCCGGTTGTGTAATGACATTCAACAATCTCCGGAATTGCTTTTAGTTTTTCTGCAACTGTTGAGTACAAACTTCCTTTTTCAAGAAATACCCCAATATAGGTGCATGTCTTATAATCAATCTTTTTGGGATCGATGTGGTATCCGGAACCAATGATTACGTTCATATCGATCATTCTATTTACGCGTTGATGAACAGCTGCCCGCGATACGCCAACTTCTGCAGCTACATCTTTAAAAGGAATACGTGCATTCTTTGTAATAATGTCTAAAATGTTTAAGTCTATGTCATCCAGTTGGTTGCGTAATGTCATAATGGTGCCTCTTAAATTTTTATTTTATGGGCTAAAATTACATCTTTTTTAATGATAATAGTTATTTGTAAGGCTTTTATAATAGTAATTTGCTTGGAATCAAAGAAATTTAATGGTTGTAGATCAATTATTCGCAAGCTGCATAATTTTAAAATAGAATGTTAATTTTTTGGTGAAAAATAGACAATAAAAATAACAATTTGTGATTTTAATTTTTAAATAAGATATTTGTTGCTATTTTTGTCGTCGAATTAATATCAAAATGACATAGCTGAAGATGTCATTTGGTGTGTTGAAAAATAATTGTAGGTAAATAAAGTATTTGACTTATGAAGAATCCAAAAGCTGGTTGGATTTTCCTTCTTATTTTTTTGGTTGCTTTTGCCATAATGGGTGTTTTGTTCCCGGCAGCTGATTTAGGAGTAGGAGATACCAATATTGTTCCGGGAGATGTCGCCTGGATGTTGACAGCAACAGCTCTCGTATTATTAATGACCCCCGGATTGGCCTTCTTTTATGGCGGAATGGTTCAGCCTAAAAACATTATCAGTACAATCTTGCAAAGTTTCATCGCGATGGGTATCATCAGCGTTTTATGGGTGCTGGTTGGTTTTAGTTTGGCATTTGGCGACAGTATTGGCCCGGAAAAATATGGCTTAATAGGTAATCCATTTACCTATTTCATGTTTCGAGGGGTAGGGGGGGCCACGAATCCAAGTTTAAGTCCGACAATTCCCTTTGCATTGTTTGCAATGTTTCAACTGAAATTTGCGATTATTACTCCGGCGCTTATTACCGGTTCATTTGCCGGGCGTGTGCGGTTCAGGGCATATATGTTATTTATGACTCTGTTTTGTATTTTTATTTATGCGCCATTAGCTCACTGGACCTGGCATCCGAATGGGTTTCTGAGGAATTGGGGTGTTCTGGATTTTGCCGGGGGTACGGTTGTTCATATGTCTGCAGGTTTTGCTGCCTTGGCGGGTGCTATTTTTCTTGGGAAACGAAAAGATTTTCATAAAGAAATTAAGCCGGCGAATATTCCGTTTATACTTTTAGGGGCAGGCATGTTGTGGTTTGGCTGGTTTGGGTTTAATGCGGGCTCGTCTTTGTCTGCAAACTCAACAGCTGCTCTGGCCTTAATGAACACAAATACAGCTTCGGCGGCAGCCATGCTTACTTGGATATTTTACGATGCAGTGAAAGGGAAGAAGCCTTCCGGAATCGGAGCAGCAGTTGGATTGGTGGTAGGGCTGGTTGCGATTACTCCAGCCGCTGGTTTTGTAAGTGTTGGTTCCAGCATAGCAATTGGGGTTATTGCCGCTTTTGTAAGTAATTATGCAATTACGTTGCGAAGTAAATCACAACTGGATGATACGCTGGATGTTTTCCCTGCTCACGGTATGGGTGGTATTACCGGGATGATCCTGACGGCTGTTTTTGCCGATAAAGTCGGATTAATTCATGGTGAAGTAACTACATTTCTGTTTCATATGCTGGCATTGGTTATTGTGGGTGTGTTTGCTTTTGGCGGGTCATATCTGATGTATAAAATTACAGACATGATAGTTCCACTACGCGTTTCTGCCCAAGCTGAGAAAGTTGGGCTTGATATTAGTCAACATGAGGAGTCTTACGACTTCGAATATAAACATAGTGGCGACGAATAGCTTTAATCGTTGCTCTTTTATTAATGCTCGGAAAACTCCCTGGGTGCAGGGAGTTTTTTTTGTATTTATAGAGATTGTACTTTTATCTCTCGATTTGGGGCGCGTATTTTAACTTTTGCGCTCACAACACGCATTTTTTTGATGTAGTGTTTAGTTTTTGGGTATGGGCATGAAAAAATGTTTTAGGATATTATTTGTAAATCAGGTTGATAGTTCCATAGATGGATGAGTGGATAAAAAAAAGCACAAAAAAGGTTTGGAAGGGAATAAAAAGGGCGTATATTTGCAGCCGCTAAACGGGACTGGGGTATTCCCCGGGCGTTGAGCGGAGTTCATAAGGTGGTGGTTGACAGTCTTTTTGAGGGAGTTTGAAATTTTCTAAAAAAAGATTTGGAAGATAGGAAAAATAAACCATATCTTTGCCGCCGCAAAAATGAAACGAGTTCTACAGAAAGCTGAAAGGAGAGCAATACGGGAAAGGTGTCCCGGGC